>JAFRIR010000011.1 GCA_017432685.1 Flexilinea sp.
GGCCACACGTATGTTAAAACGTGTACCACAGGGAGTGCCACCCGGTATCAATTGTACCTGTGATGAGAGCTGCAATACTCTTAACCTATTGGACTTAGGGGTGATTACAAACCCTGTTCCTTTAGGAGCGGGGTAGTTGATTAAAAAAAGTTTTTTGTAAATTCATATCCCCCACATAAGTGGGGTTTCTTTTTTTTGTACACTAATGAAAAGTTTTCATTTTTTTTCAGAAAGGAGACGAAAATACTTTGATCAAAAATTATATTTTAGACACAAATGTGCTTCTTCAAAACCCGCATAGCATCTTCGAATTTGGCGATAACTGTTTATGGATTTGCGGCACAACACTCCAAGAATTAGATCATTTAAAGAGTGTTGGAGGAGAAACCGGATATAACGCCAGGGAAATTTGTCGCATACTCGACGAAATGCGTTTGAAAGGAAGCTTGCTTGACGGCATAAAAATGGAAAACGGCGGCACGCTGCTGATTGAACCTGATGGTGTAAGCGCGAAGTACCTTCCCGATGGGTTCAGTCTTGACGTTCCTGACAACCGCATCATTTCGACTTGTATCTTTCTTAACACAACACGCTGTCAAGAATCACCTGTCATTTTACTTACCAATGACATTAGCATGCGCGTCAACGCTTCAATCTGCGGCCTGTGCGTCGAAGGCGTAAAAAATGATAAAGTCAAGAAAACAAATTATACCGGACATACAGATATAGATGTACCTCAGGAAGTTATTGACGAGCTTTACGCGAAAGGTAATGCAGACGCTTCGGATTATAAAAATGATCTGCTGGAAAATGAGTTTGTTACTCTGCACAATGGGAACCAGTCCGGATTATCTATCTTCCGCAGCGGATATTTCAATATTGTAAAAGAACAGCGTCTCTTCGGCGGCGTTCGGCCGCTGAACAAAATGCAGACATATGCAATACATGCTTTAATGGCTCCTGTTGAAGAAATTCCGCTGGTGATCCTTTCCGGACCTGCAGGCACTGCCAAGACATTTCTTTCTCTGGCTGCTGGGTTGACACAAACTTATTCCGGACAAGGGAAGCAGGTCAACGATGAATTTCGTAAGATGATGATAAGCCGTCCGAATGCGGGAAGTTCTGATCCCGGCTTTGGATATCTGCCAGGACATTTAGATGAGAAAATGGCGCCACTTTTAGCATCCTACTATGATAATCTTGAAGAACTTATTCGCAATAAAGGCGGACGTTCTGAAAACCCTCAAGACATTAAAAATGAAGTCGATGACCTTTTTGCAGCAGGAATCATTGAAATTGTTCCATTGAATTACATCCGCGGTCGCAGCATTTCTGACAGTTATATTATCTGTGATGAAGCTGAAAATGCGACGAAAAATTTGATCCGCGATGTTGTGACCCGTGCCGGACGTGGATCAAAAGTCATTGTAACAGGTGACGAACGTCAGTGCGATGTACCAGGCCTCGATGAGTTTAACAATGGACTTGTCTATTTAGCCGAAAAAATGAAAGGCAGCAGTCTCTGCGCCATAGTTCGTTTTTCAGAATCGAATTGCGTGCGGTCAAAACTGGCTGAAACTGCAAGCCGCATGCTTAAGTAAGTTTATTTCAGGGGTTTGTCTTTTGTATAAAATTTCTGATTAGCAAAATAAAACGTTGTTGTTAAACATAAGCGAATTTACAAGATTAACATCAACGTTCTTATCTTTGTGAAAACTAAACATAAAGAAAGGTTTAATAATGAAAAAATTTTCTTTCCTTTTTGTCGTTCTTGCTCTTATGAGCATTGTATGTTCAGCATTTGCTGAAATCGATCTGGCGAATCTGCCTGCAATTGATGAAGAAGCTGCGGCTGATTATCTCGGCAAATGGTACATGACTAAGATGTGCTTTGGCGATGCCTGCATGCCGATCGGCGAAACCGGCAATGAAACCTTCATTGAACTGGAGTCCGATAACGACATGGTCTTTGCCGTTACAAACGAAGAAGAACCGACCAGCATCATCAAGTGGTACATGGAAGATGGCGTTGCCAAGTATGCTGAAGTTATGAATGAAGGCGAAGAACCGGTTGTCCGCGAATTGTCAATCAACGAAAAGGGCGAACTTGTCATGGGTGATGCCGAAGTTTCCATCATCTACACCCGCGAATCTCCGGTCAACTGGGGTAAGGGCGAAGTAAAAGCTGATGCTGAACTCGAAGATTACCTCGGCGAATGGTATCTTTATGCAATGAGTGATGATGAAATGACCGTCCCGGTCGCACTTCTCGGCATGACCGGCAAGCTCACTGTCAAAGAAGATATGACCTTTGATCTTGAAATGGATGAAGGTCAGTACAAAGACAATCCTTTCGAACTGGCTGAAGGCAAAATGAGCGGCGTAATGAAAGACGAAGAAGATGGTAAGGAAGACCAGTTCACCGCTGTTTACCATGTTGAAGGTTCTGTTGTTATGACTATCAACATGAATGAAGACGGTGCCGGCCTGGGCCTCGTGTTTGTCCGTGAAGAAAATATGCCTGCCTTTAACCTCGGCGCTCTGATGGACTTAGAAAACATTGAAGTTGCCGAACCTGTCGTCGAAGCTGAAGTTAAACCCGCAGAATAACTTCTAAGACAATATCATTAGCGAATACAACCCCGCCTTATTATTGGGCGGGGCTTTTTTGTAAAATAACTCACAACAGGCCCTAAACAAGGAATACGACATGACAAATACAGGGACAAATATAGGCGAAAATATAAGAAATGCACGCACAGCCGCCGGGAAAACGCAGCGGGAGCTTGCGGATGACTTGTATGTTGTGCAGCAAGCAGTGTACAAATGGGAGAACGGGATGAGCTGCCCGTAAAGCGACAAACTGAAAGACATTGCGGAAGCCCTCGGGGTGTCTGTGCTGGAACTCTTTGCCGCCGGCAGTGTAGCAGAATTGTTTCCCGCAGCGGGCAAGCAGGACATAAACAACACCCTGCCGATAGAAGAACAGATCAATTCCGGATATGTGACAATAGATTATTCTGACGAATATGTCAAGAGCATCGATAACCTCCGGAACAAGTGCAAAGAAGGGAAGGATCCTTGTGTTCCCTTCCGTATGGTTTTGTAAAATTTTCCAGTTTAATTATACGCTATCCCGTTTATATATAAGGTATACCCGTTCAAGTCAACATTTGCCATATCTCCGCTGAAGCCGGAGATATAACTGTCTCCCAACAGTTTCCAGGTTGAATTCCCGCTGAGATATACCGTCACAGAAGAAACGTTGTCCTGAAGGATGGATCCGGTGATCGACTGATTGGTCAGGTTCAGCGTCACATTTCCGCCATTCTTCCCGCTGCTTCCCCAGGCATCAGCCGAAGCGTCAAGAAACACGTTGCTGTCAGATGCATAGGTGAAGCTGACACCGTTCAGGTTAATCTCGGTCGTTACGTTGGTCACATGGAACATAGCACCTGTCAGTGAAGTCATGGAACCGCCGGACATGTTGAAGACTGAATTTCCTTCAGAAGCATCACCGGACATGCTCTGATAGATCAGTACATTGGTATTGACAGTAGATTTTCCGTTCTTTTTACTGTTAGATCCTGTGATGTCCACATTGTTCAGCGTCACGCTGTTTCCACCTTCGATCACTACAGCTTCAGAAACCGCGGAGCTCAACACTGCGTTGGAAACGGTGATATCGGCAGTGGAATAGATCGCCGGAGAACCGACACCGGCAGAGCTATATGTACCCCCGGTCACATTTACGGTACCGCCGCCCCGGTCGGAACGGATGGCTGCCGAGGAATTGCCGCCGGTGCTGACGTTCAGGTTTTCGGCATTCAGTGCACCCCCGCCTGTGGTCATCAGCCCGCCGGAATTATTTCCGCTGGTGGCGATGGTTGTGTCAGAGACATTGACCGTGGTGCCGGTACCGTAGCTGAATATGCCATTTGCATGTTCCCCGTCTGTGACAATTGTTGTACCGGAGATTGTCAGTATGGATCCGTCTTTCGCCAGTACCGCCGCGTTGATCCCGTAAAAATCGGCTTCATCACCGCTGGCGGAACCGGTTTTGTTGACTGAGGCATCTGCGATCGTGACGACCTCTCCGGAAACCAGGACTGCGTTTTCACTGTCGGATGAGGAGCTGTAGCTGATAC
The DNA here is from genome assembly GCA_017432685.1 of Flexilinea sp. GTDB lineage: Bacteria > Chloroflexota > Anaerolineae > Anaerolineales > Anaerolineaceae > Flexilinea. The sequence continues at coordinate 4,149 of JAFRIR010000011.1, forward strand.
CGGATGAATCTTCCGACACCACATTGGATGCGTTGTATTCGGTGGGTCTGCCGGAACCCGGTTTGTCACCGCCCGGTTTACCTGATCTTTCCAAATGTCCCTGATCTGTTCCCGGATGGTTTCCCCGGCTGGCCGAAGCCCCTGCACAGACAAAAACCGCGGCCAGTATCGCGAATAAGAATATGACAATATTTCTTTTCATCTTTTATTTTTCTCCTTGAATTTTTCATCTGTCCGGGATCCGCAGCGTCGGTCTGCTTTTGGGACAGCTTCCGCTGCTGATCTCTTCCATAAAGAGTCTCTATTTTTTTTCTTTCTTTCCTGTCAGGAAATTCAGAAAGGCTTTGAAGAAGCTTTGAATGCCTGGTTCCAGTGATTCATTTTGTTCCCCGGTTGGATCCATTTGAGGCTGTGACGATATCAACTGTCCGTTGACCGGCTGTCCGGTAATCTGCTGACCGTCTTCCGGTTTAGCCGGGGGTTCCTGACCGTCTTCCGGTTTAGCCGGAGGTTCCTGACCGACCTCGGGTTTGGCAGGAGGCTCCTGACCATCTTCCGGTTTAGCCGGGGGTTCCTGACCGTCACCGGGCGTTAGATCAGCCAGTGCGCTGCTCAGAACATAACCAGTGGTCCCTTTGATACGAACTTTTGTATAATCGCCATTTTCTTCAAGAATTTCAACGATAGTACCATTCTCAACGCTGGTCAGGACATCCGCGCTCGAATCAGCTTCAGATAACATGCTGATGGCGGTCTCATCATCGGTTTCCACTACAGCCAGATTCATGGGAGGCTGCCCCTGCATCTGTCCATTCTGCCCGCCACCCATCGGGGGCTGGCCCTGTATCTGCCCGTTCTGTCCGCCGTTCATCTGCGGACTGCCCATCGGCTGGCCCATCTGATTATTAATGGTATCAGCCATTGCCGTGCCGCCGATCAGGCAGAAGCACAGGATCATTCCAATTACTAAAATTAATTTTTTCATTTTATCATTCCTCTTTTCAATTATTTCCGTACGGTTTTCCCGTACACATGTTTTAAGCGGGTTCCTGTATGAAAAAAAAGGGGGCAAAAAGAAATTGGTCGATTTTTGTTTTTTTACCCCCACTTTTTTATTTTTGCTTTCGCTTATAGATATTGTACAGATAAAAGCACGGAAAAAAGTAAGTGTTCAGAAGTAACTGATCGGGACAATACCCTTTAGTGACATTCCCGATGCGGATGTACTGAATACAAAAGAAAAACTAGGCAGGAGATGGAATATGAAAAAAAAGTTTATTGTTTATCCTTGTTGTTACACTGTTTTGCATGCAGTGTGCTCCGGCAGCTCTTGCTGTCCCTACCGAATCGGAATTATCCGGCGGTCAGCTGAAGATTACAGAAGCCGGGACCTACCGCTTTGTAGGCAGTATGAAAGGGACCGTTCTTGTGGATCCCGGTGAAGGGGATGTTGTCCTGGTCATGGATAACTTCCTAGTGGACGGTGACCGTTCTGCGGGCATCATTGCGCTCAGCGGTGATTCTCTCACGATCCGGATGGAAGACCGGTCCAGCAACCGCATTACAGACGGCGGAACCGATCCTGAGTTCCATGCGGCAGTCTACAGCCGGGTGAACACCTTCTTTGAAGGGAACGGCACATTAGATATCACCGGTTATAATCATGAAGCGATCCATGTGGAAAATGCGGATCTGACATTCAGCGGCGGTTCTATTAATATGATGGCGCTCGATCGGGCGATCGCTGTTGAAGGGAACCGTCCAGGTATGCTTTTCTTTGATGATGGCACCTTCAATATTCAGGCCGGAAACGGAAGCTATTCACCGGCAACGAGTGTGATTTTCAACGGCGGAAGGATTATTGAAACTGAATCGGGGACCGAAATGAACTTCGATCACAACCTCAACCCTCTTCCGGAAGCGATTGTTAGATCCGCTGATTCACAATCGAATATGCTGATCCAGCAGGGGCAAACCGATTCCGCGCACATGCAACAGTATGAATATGTTCAGGCTTCCTTTGAACAGCGGAATGAGCAGCCCTCAGTACAGCCTGACTTCGGCCAGCAAAATAACGAGCCTTCAATGCAGCCCGCCTCCAGCCAGCAGGACTCTCAGCCAGGCAGCATGCCCGGCGGTCAGGATCAGGATAACGGAATGCAGCAGCCCGATCAAATGGCTGCTTATGAATCGGCTGCTGCAGCGAGCACGATCGTCAGCGGTACCACATACAACTCAGCAATGGATCTCACCGCGGATTATGATAACACCACGACCTATGATGTTAGTGAGACGAGCCAGGTCAAAATAAGCGAATCCGGTACCTATATCGTCACCGGCACCTCCAGTGACGGCAACATCACGGTCAAGAAAGACACGACCGGTGTGGTCCTGGTCCTCAATGATCTGGACCTTACCAGCACCACCGGTGCGACCGTTTCCATCAACAAAAACGCGGAAGTACAGATAATTATCTCCGGAAATGTCGTCCTCACTGACAATGAAAACCCGGAGGATGAAAATTCCACTGACGCCGATATTGCGGATGCCTTCGACGGTGCCGCAATCAAAGCAAAAGCCGGATCAAAGGTTTATATGACCGGGAACGGGACCCTGACGATCAACGGCAATGCCAAAAACGGAATCAAAGGTGGGGACGATTCCAGCATCATCATCGACGGTGTGACCATGAATATCAAGGCGGTAAATGACGGCATCAACGGTAATTATGATGTGACCTTGCTCAGCGGTGACTTCACGATCGACGCAGCAGATGACGCGATCCATGCGGACCATATCCTGACCATCGGCGATGAAACCACCCATACCGGTCCGACCATCAACGTGACGAACAGTAATGAAGGCCTGGAAGGAACCGTGGTCAACATCCATGGCGGAGATATCCGGATCAACTCCGCGGATGATGCAATCAACGCGGCAAATGGTGACGGGACCTATGAAGGGGAACTGGATTACGCTTTCAACATGACCGGCGGGGAAGTCTCCATCAAGAGCAACGGTGACGGGATCGACTCCAATGGTGATGTGAACCTTATTGGCGGCAGCGCTCAGATCAGCAGTGCCACGATGGGCGGGGAAGCAGGAATCGACTACGATGGTCAGATCTATATCTCCGATGAGTTTCAGCTCAATAACAACAGCGGTATGGCCGGTCCGGACGGGATGCCCGGCGGTATGAGCGGTATGGATTTCGGTCCGGCAAAAGGGAGCCAGCAAACCGGTTCCTTCACTCCCGGTGCTGCACCTGATTTCGGCGGCAATTCCGGATGGAGCGGAGCACCTGATTTCAGCGGTGGACCGTCACGATCGGACGGATTCTCCGGCGGCGGTCCCGGCGGACGCTGGTAAGCATAGCATGAACAAAACGAGGCTGTCGCGCTGTGTAAAAACACATTTGAGATAGCCTCGTTTCGTTATGGGAGAAAAGCAAGAAAACCCCGAGAGCTTGCTCCGGGGAGTGTCAGGACCATCGAACTGCCCGAAGATTCCACTCTGAATCTCGTATGGGTCCGCGAAGAAAACATGCCATCTCTTAATCTTGGTGATTTGATGCCGGAAAATACTGAAGTAACTGAAACTACTGAAGCAGTCGAAGTCGCAGAAGCAGAACATGCTGAAGCTGAAGTCGTTGAAGAAACAGAAGTTAAACCGGCTGAATAATTGTATTCCGCATAAAAGGCTTTATGCCATAAATCTCTGACGCCCTTTTGGGCGTCATTTTTTTTAATTTCTTATAAATCTTGTGAACAATTCCAATTTTGTAGTTTTGCTAAATCAATTTTGTATACGTATTAATAACAATACGTACACAAGGTGGATTTATCGATGAAATTTAAATTTATTTTTCTTATATTTGTTTTTTTATTTTTATCGGTTCTCCCCGCAGCAGCAAACGACAACGCGGAAGTCTTCTTTTCGTTATTAGACGTATTTGAACAGGAAGAACTGATAAAGGGCGATGGCGAAACAATTTCTTACGGTGATTATGAGGACGAATTACCGCTTTTAAATTATTATCGCTGGGCCCCTTTTACAGAAGCTGAAAATTTCGTCCTCTCTGCGGATATCTCATGGGTTTCATCTGTTGAAAGACCAACATTTAGCGGAACCGGCTGCGGAGTAATATTCAACTCGAAGGATAAAAGCAACCATCTTCTTTTATCTATGAGAGCAGATGGGCACGTTTATATAACCGGATACAAGGACTCCACCAGTTTTTCTTATGAAAAATATAAATTCGGAAACAATTCTCCAAATGGCTTAATTCATTTAGATTTGATTGTAGAAAACAAAAAGGCTATTGTTTTTATTGATGGAAGACGTATATTTACAAATTCTGCTCTCTCATCATTTGGGGAAAAAGTTGGTTTTGCAACAATATCCGGTACAAATTTGGATTTTGGAACAAAATGTAATTACAGCAATATTTTCATGTATAAGTGGTAAGAAAAGAGAAACAATGACTAAATCAACACATATTCTTTTATTATTTTTTTGTCTGTTAATAACTATTACAGTCTCCGTTACTTTTGTTTCAGCAAACGCAAATTCTCCGCAGCAGGATCCTGAACTGTTTGACTATACTCAGTCCGACGAATACAAGTCAATGTTGCGTTTTATTTATTTAGATGCCGCAAATGCATATTGGCAATACTTACCAACATTCGAGCTTCCTTCTTTTTCCTTCGAAGGCTTATACGATAATTCTTATATTCACGCGCCTGAAACAGGAATAATGACAGATGATGATGAACTTGCAAGCAGATTCGGAACTCCTGTCGAAATGACTTATGGAAAAGCACTAAACGGAGCAAACCCGAGATATAAGACTGAGCAAGATATTAATGGTTTATACTCAGAAAATTGCCAGCGCGCTGCGGCTGCGTATGAGCTGCGAAGAAGAGGTTACGATGTCGAAGCAAAACCATATGATAACGATAAATCTTATAGTGTTGTAGATTACGCCTTTAAAAATAACAAAGAATATATTATATCGAATTTGCCAAAGAGCGGAAAAACCGTTATCGAGAATTTTCTACTCTCCTGGGGCGATGGTGCCCGTGTAAAAATAGTTGTTTATTGGCAAAATGGCGGCTCTCATGCTTTCATCGGTGAAAATGTGGGCGGAAAAATTATTTTTCTGGATCCTCAGACACGTAAACTCAATGTTGATGGTTATTTTAATTATGTTATCCCTGAAAAAACATCCATTATTCGAACGGACAACGCTTTATTCACAAAGACGATCTATACAGCTGTAACAGGCGTTAAGCGCGCTGCTGCGGGGGAGTCGAAATGGTCAAGTAATTATGAAGAAAAAGACATTGTTTTGTTAGAAGACTATATTATCTCTCAGACTGTATACAGAAATTAATTATTCTTTTGGCATTCTCCAGCTCAAAACTACTGGAGGATGCCACCGAAATAAAATTTCATAAATTGTAAACAAAGAGTTTAGAATGCACATAACGGAAACTCATAAACAGAAATTATTGATCGAAAAAGCAATTCTTTATATATCCGTATTCATTGTTTTTATCGTTTCTGTTTTATGTTATACACTAAAAACAAATAATGGCAATCTAATTGTTAGTGATATCGTTGTCGAAAGCCATGAAGGATTTCCGTATCATGCCAGGTTGTATCAGCCTGTTTCAGCCAGTTCGACAAAACATCTCCCCGCAGCGATACTCTCGTTTGGCAAAGGTTGTGACCGCCGCTGTGGAGATTATGCAGCATCTGCACTGACGAAAAAAGGTTTTGTGGTGTTAAGTATTGAGTCTTTCGGCCAAGGAAAAACGGAGAACAAACCTGATTATCTCACACAAAACAGCATAGACGCCGGTTATAAGTACCTTTCCACTAAATCTTATACGGACTCCACCAGAATCAACCTCGCTGTTTGGACATCCGCTGCGGAGAACTCTTTGTCAGCCAAACATTTGTCTTCGTTTTCTTCCGTTGTTTTTGTTAATCCGGATAAAGGATTGCTGCGGAGAATACCAGACTATGTTCATGTTTGCAGCGTGAAGTCTGGCAGAGACGATATAATAGCCGGTACAGATACGATCTCTTTCATCAAAACCGCATTCGTGGAAGAAGAATCTGTATCTCGTTTTGATGCGTTTAAGCCCGGATTGCTGCTGTCATTTCATTTTTTGCAAATCATACTCTTGGTCACGATTATTATTTGCGCTGCAGATTTGGTCTTAGACAAAAGACGATCAACTATCTAACTTTCTGCTGTACTCGATGTCAGCTACGATTTCTGCTGCCTCCTTTTTGCTATATCCGTTTCTAAGCAATAAATTCATATAAGTCAATTCTGCTCGTTCGTCACCAGTACAAACATATTCAGGCAGTATACTCCGGAAAAAGTCCCTTGGGAGATCGTCCGGGTAATACCGCAGCTTATCATATATTTCTCGGATTAGTTCTTCGTCGAAATCAGAAAGCTCGTTGTACAGTTTTTGGTGTATCGCTGCGCTGATATATAATTTATTGTTTTTCTCTGTCATTGTAAAGCCGTAATAATTTTCTGAGACAATTTGCATAAAGTCGGCTGCGGGTTCACCCGCCTCGAAGAACAGTTTGCACCCAATTATAGGCTCGCCGCCTCTTAAGATTGCTTCTCGCTCCACGAAATAAACTGCCCGAGACAGTTTGTGCGCAGAAAATGGCTCAGGTTGAAGTTCGAGAAGATAAAGCAGCGCCTCTCTTGCTTTTTTATTGATTGTTTTTGTTTTTATCATCATGACAAATATTTCCTCTATATTTTTATAATCTAAGTCTACACATTCAGTTTTGTAAGATTTTTTTCGTTGGACAAGTACGTTTCGAATTGCTTTTCGCACTATACAATGAAAGTAGTAAAGACAAGACATAGTTCTTGTGCGAACCACAGGCTCACATATGTTTGATAGAGAGGTTCGCACCAAAACTTACGAGTGAAAGGATGTTTGTTGAAATTTCTGAAAAGTAAAAAGACATTAGATATAGTTGTGTTTTGCAGCAGTTTGTTAAATTGCAACTAAATCTGGCGATGATCGCTCACGTAGTGAGCGCGGATTGAAATTCCTGGGGAACTCCATTCAGGTGTATATCTTACATGATCGCTCACGTAGTGAGCGCGGATTGAAATAAAAGAACACAATATAAAATATTTTGTGCTGTAAAGATGATCGCTCACGTAGTGATCGCGGATTGAAATTGACTGAAATACTATCAATTATCGAGAATTTGTATGATCGCTCACGTAGTGAGCGCGGATTGAAATTTGTTAAGCAAGATGAAATTGAAGCTATATATGATGATCGCTCACGTAGTGAGCGCGGATTGAAATAAAAAAAATGGACTTCATTGAGAAACCGCCTCGTATGATCGCTCACGTAGTGAGCGCGGATTGAAATGAACAGGCTCTTACGTCCTGCGTTTTTACCCAGATGATCGCTCACGTAGTGAGCGCGGATTGAAATTTCGAGTGGGCTCGTGACAATGATAAAGATTACATGATCGCTCGCATAGTGAGCGCGGATTGAAATAGAGGCTACATCATCTGACTGAGTACGCCAATAATGATGTCAATTTGCAGGATTATATTTCTTTTTGGATCTTCAATTCTGTAAGTAGAAATATCTGCGGTTACGAGAAAAACCAGTTTAATTTCTAACAGTTTTCTCGTAAAACGGATCTGTAGAAAAAAATGCTTTTGCAAATCGGAAAAATGCTATTGCAAAAATCTCCTCGTAAAGTTTTTGCATCCGGAACCAAAATGAAAAATGATTTTGCAAAAATTCTGCATTCTAGAACCAAAAAGAAAAATGATCGGGCCTATTTTTGCAAATCGCTCCTCATAGCGATACCCTTCGTAGAGAAATGGTATACTGCAAATTGACAACATGAACGCCCCCGCGCTGGGCGAGGATTGAAACCCGATGGAGGCAACAACATTAGGCGTTACGCCAGCATGAACGCCCCACGAGGAGCGAGGATTGAAATAGTTGAACAGCTCAAAAGCGAGACCAAAGGGCTGATGAACGCCCCCACGGGGCGCGGATTGAAATAATGAAAAAAAAGATTATCCTGACGCATGACTTGATGATCGCTCACATAGTGAGCGCGGATTGAAATTTCGAGTGGGCTCGTGACAATGACAAAGATTACATGATCGCTCACATAGAGAGCGCGGATTGAAATATTATATGCAGCCGGGAATAACGGTGTAAAGCTATGATCGCTCACGTAGTGAGCGCGGATTGAAATAGTCCCGGCGGTTGCGCTGAAGGATGACCTCAAATGATCGCTTACGTAGTGAGCGCGGATTGAAATACAAAACAAATACAGGACGCATTAGACGCGCGTATAAATGCCCTCACGAGGGACGAGGATTGAAATAAATACAAAGGAGAAATGGTGAAAATATATCCAGCGCATATTAGAAAAGAAAATGAAGAATTTAAAGTGCAGTCTGTAGAAGAACACCTGAGGAACACAGCTAAAATCGCAGCAGATGATCTTAAAAGTGTCGGACTTTATAACACTGCTTATTTGGCTGGGCTTGTCCATGATCTTGGTAAATATACAGATGATTATGCCGACTACATAAACCGGGCGTCAAAAGGCGAAGACGTAAGAAGAGGATCTGTCAATCACACTTTTGCCGGGGTTAATGCCATATTGGATAAATACCACAATGATGATGCCGACTCATTTGATCGTATGTTATCAGAAATCATTGCATATGCAGCAGGAGCACACCATGGGCAATTTGACTGCATTGACAAAGATGGAGAATCCGGTTTTGAACACAGGCTGAAAAACAAAGAGAACTTTGATTCTCCAATCAAGACTTTTTATGAAAACTGTTCTACCGAGAACGAAATATCCCAGCTGGCAAAAAAAGCCTCTCAAGAAATAAAAGATAAAATCAGCGCCATCCAAAACGCGTCAAAAGATATCAGCGATAAAGAAAAGAGAAAATCCGAAATACAGTTTTATATTGGCTTTTTGGCCCGTCTTGTTTTGTCCGCTCTCGTTGACGGGGACCGTACAGACACGGCAAATTTTATGGCGGACATTGAAAACAAGGAAAAGACAGAATGCCCTGATTTTTGGAAACCTTATTTGGAACGAGTAGAAGAAAAAATAAAAGAATTCCCGGCCGACACACCAATCAATAAAGCGAGAGCCAGAATATCTGACATTTGCCGGAATTTTGCTGTAAACAAACCTGGAGTTTACCGGCTCAATATTCCAACGGGAGGCGGAAAGACCTTATCGTCTCTCAGATATGCATTAGCACACGCAGATCTTTTCAACAAAGACAGGATCATTTACACTGCACCTTTTCTCAGTATTATTGATCAGAATGCATTCGTTATGCGTGATTATATCGATGACGACTCCATCATTCTGGAACATCATTCAAACGTTGTTAAAGATAAAGACGATGCCAAAGAGGAAAACTATAAATATCTTTCTGAAACATGGAACTCACCTGTAGTCATCACAACTCTTGTTCAGCTACTGAACACGTTATTTGACGGTTCACTTTCAAGCGTTCGCCGATTGCAGAGCTTGTGTAACAGTGTATTGATCATTGACGAATATCAGTCGGTTCCGCTGAAAATGAGTGGATTGTTCAATCTGGCTGTTAATTTTCTTTCGATGTGCTGCGGAACAACGGTTATTCTCTGCTCAGCTACGCACCCGAATGACAAAGCATCAACGCATGAAATAATATATAATCCCGGTGTAAAAGACATCGTACCCTACGATCCTGCACTTTGGGCTGTGTTCAAACGAACAGATTATGATGTTGTTAAAGAAAAATTTGCACTTACAGACATACCGGCGTTTATCCTGAATATTTATGATCAATCTCAAAGTGTCCTCGTTGTATGCAACACAAAAAAGGAAGCGAAATTTCTTTTCGATGAATTGCAAGGGTCTGTCGAGAAGTGTTTACACCTCTCAGCTGGCATGTGTATGGCGCACAGGAAAGATGTTCTTGAAGATATCAAAAAATCTCTGGTTAACAAAGAAAAAATTGTCTGCATCTCTACCCAGGTTATTGAAGCCGGCGTCGATATTTCCTTTCAGACTGTTATTCGACTCAGTGCTGGATTGGAAAACATTATCCAATCAGGCGGACGAGGAAACCGCAACGGTGAATACGGAAAAACTGAAAAAACTTACGTTATTCGCTGCAAAGAAGAAAAAATACCTGACGAAATTAAAATATCACAAAAGGCGTTTGAAAATCTGGCTTTTTCATTTGAAAAATATCCAGAAAAGTTTGATAGCCGAATTGATTCTGATGAAGCTATAAATTACTATTACTCTGCTCTATCTCAAGAGGTTTCCGGAAAATATCAGGATTTTGTTATATCAGATTCTTCAAAAACGATTTTTGACTTGCTTTCCAGAAATAAGGATTACAGCGCTTTTTATCGCGGGCCTGCATATCATTTAAACCAGGCTTTTCTTGAAGCTGGTAATGAATTTCATGTTTTCCCCGAAGATAAGATCGATGTTTATGTCCCGTATAAAGAAGGCGCAGATTATATCGAGGATTTGAGATCTGCAATAAAAAACAACAATTTTGATGTTGTTAAAACGATCTTGACACAACTTAAGCCTTATACAGTCGGTATTTACTCAAAAAAATTTGAAGAAATAGAAGCTGCCGGCGGCGTTGAATATCTGCTTGACGAAAGAATTGCTGTACTGGACACACGTTTTTACAACGAACACATTGGCGTTGTAGACGAAGCTCCTCCAGACGGAATAATTTGCTAAACAAAAAAATAATAATAATCGAACTAAACACCGTTTGCATTTCGGCAGACGGTGTTTTCTTTTTTTTCAACAAATCCAAGTCCGTTTCAATTTACGCGTACTGTTATATCATATCCTGCAGGAGGTAAGAACAATGGAAAACGTACTTGAAAAAACAAAATTTCCGACAATCGAGTTTGAGGTTTACGGCGAATACGCACTGTTCTCTGATCCAATCACTCGTGTCGGCGGCGAAAAATGCACTTACCAAATTCCGACATACGAAGCGTTAAAAGGTATCGCAATGTCAATTTACTGGAAACCAACATTCACTTGGTTCGTTGACGCGGTCCGCGTCATGAACCCGATCCGAACAGAGAGGAAAGGTATTCGCGGGCATCTTTATGATGATCCGGATCCACAACTATATTATTACATGTATTTAAAATCAGTGAAATATCAAGTTCGAGCACATATTGAGTGGAATTTACATCACCCGGAATTTGCGATTGACAGAAATTCCGGAAAACATATTTCTATCGCAAAAAGATATTTGGAAAAAGGCGGACGAAGAGATGTTTTTCTTGGAACACGTGAGTGTCAAGCTTATGTAGCGCCTTGTGTGTTCGGTGAAGGCTGTGGTACTTACGACGATATACCCGCATATGATTTTGGTTTTATGCTGCATGGCTTTACTTATGCGGACGAAGCTTGGAATAAAGCAACAAAAAATCGAATGACTTCTAATTTTTGGTTTCCGACGATGAAATATGGAATCGTAACGTTTCCCCGTCCGGAAGAGTGTCCGCGGCACCGTAATCTTGGAAAAATGGATGCAAAAACATTTCCTGTTCGCCAAGAAGAAATTGAGGAATAAATATGTCTCTTTTCGAAAACCTTGTAAAAACTTACGATACATATGACAAAATAGGCGATTTTATCGGTGTCATGCAACCAAGCGGCTGTGTCCTCGCTCCAGTTGCACATACGACGCTACGGCCGAATATCATTATTACTTTGGATAATGAGGGTAATTTTGTTTCCGCTGAAAAATACGACGAGAAAGGTCCTCGTATTGCAGTTCCATCTAATGTAAATGCGGAAACAAGGACAGGTAAAGCTGCATTTAAATTGCCGTATTCATTATGCGATCAATTGAAATATATGGATCAGAAAAATAAATCTTACAAATATTTCATTGATTTGTTGTCTGATTGGAATTCTTCCGAACATTCTCACCCGGTTCTTTCTTCTGTTCAGAATTATCTTGTTAAAGGATCTATTGTAAGTGATCTGCAAAACGCCAAGATGATTAAAGAAAAATGGGGTGATGAAGATATCGTGTGGAAATTTGTCGGTTTCCCAGACCCAAAAAATAACACATATTGCTGGATGATACCGAGTCTTATGACATCCTGGATTAATTATTATTTAGATATTCGCAGAAAAACAGAAAAAACAGACTTGTGCATGATTACCGGAGGAATTGATTCAATAGTTGCCAAGCATCCAAAGAATCTTATTCCCGGCGGAGGGAACGCAAAAATTATTTCATCAAACGATAAAGATGGATACACTTTTCGCGGACGTTTTGCAGAAAGTTCGCAGGCTTATTCCGTGAGTTATTTGTCATCACAAAAAGTCCATAACGCATTGCGCTTCCTTGCAAGCGAACAGTCCGTAAAATTTAAACTAAGTGATCCTAAAAACGGACGTGTCTTTATTTGCTGGAACCCGTCTGGAATTGAAGTTCCTAACCCTGGCTACAGCATAATTTTCGACGAGGAAGAATCTGATTCAACCTCACTAGAAATGGCGAACTATAAATTTCAACTAAATAAAGCGCTAACCGGATTTAAAAGCAGCTTGAAAGATAATAACGAAAACGTAGTAATAAGTTCTTTCGAAAAATCTACTGACGGCAGATTGTCAGTAACTGACTACGCCGAGATCAATATCTGTGATTATTTTGGCAACTTGTACAAGTGGGACGAGGAATGTTGTTGGCAGAATTACAAGTACGGGGTACAAGCTCCACCTCTCACAAAAATCGTGGAATTTGCGTTCGGGCGTCCTTCAAAAGCAGAAATGCTGGTTGACGACAAAGTCTGGTTTACGCAGCTGCACAGTCTCATCCGCAGCAGAATTTATGGTGGAAAAATGCCGTTTTATGTCGTCAAGTCGATTGTTGAAAAAGCATCAAGGTTGAGTTTATATGATGAAGCGCACACCGCCTTTGTAAAGAAATACGGAACCTCGCAGCGCGAAGCGTTGCTGACAACTGCTTGTGCAGTTTTAAGAAAATATTATATGGACCACGGAAAGGAGATTGAAATGTCGGTTCAAACTGAGAATAAAGATATAAACTATCTATATGGACGGCTGCTTGCCGTAATGGAAAAAATCGAAAAAGATGCTATGAGTAATGATGCAAAACGCGGAACGAATGCTATTAGACTGCAATCTCGATTTGTCAAAACTCCGCTGAAGACGACCGAAGTTATTATGAGACAGCTTCGGAGCGCATACTTCCCAAGGCTCAAAGTCTGGCAACAGATTTTTTATGAAAAATTGATCGACGAAATCATGGATAAGATTGGCAATTATAGTGAAACAGAGATGAATCAACCGCTGAAAGAACTGTATTTAATAGGTTATTCGCAGCAACGCAATGCTTTTTATACAAGCAATAAGTCTGCTGCTGCAAACGAAAACATTGAAGAATAAAAACGGAGGAAAAATGATTACTGTTGAAGAAAAACTTGAAAAACGTACTGTCCTGAAAAACAAGATCGATTTTGTCGCACTTGTAAATGTCACGAATGCAAACCCGAACGGGGATCCGTTGAATGGAAACCGTCCTCGGACGGATTACGAAAACTATGGTGAGATGTCAGATGTCTGCATTAAACGGAAGCTCCGCAACCGTCTGCAGGACCTTGGATATAAGATCCTTGTTGTGTCTGATGAACGTTGCAACGATGGTTTTACCTGCATCAAAGATCGCGCTGACGACGCTCTCGGCAAACCCGGAAAAGGTGCTGCTGCGGAAAAGGAATTCCGAGAAAAAGCGTGCGAAGTATTCTTTGATGTGCGTGCCTTTGGTCAGGTCTTTGCTTATCCGAAAGACAACAAGAATAAAGGAAAGTCTGGTGACTCTGAAGACGGAAATGGTGTTTCCATTGGTATCCGCGGTCCTGTGAGTATTAATATTGCCAAGAGTGTAGCTCCAGTGGAAATTGAGTCAATGCAGATCACAAAAAGCACTGTTACGGACGATAAAGCCGATAATGCTCGCGCTGAAACGATGGGAATGAAACATTTTGTCCAGCATGGCCTGTATGTAATTAAAGGTTCAATCAGTCCGCAGCTTGCGCAGCTGACTGGATTCACTGAAGAAGATGCTGATGTTCTGAAAGAATGCCTTCGGACGTTGTTTGTAAATGATGCTTCAGCAGCACGTCCAGACGGGTCCATGGAAGTAAAAACCGTCTATTGGTGGAAACACAATTGCAAGGAAGGTCAGTATTCTGCTGCGCAAGTCCACAGCTCCGTTGTCCCTACGGTTAAAAACCCGGATGAAAACCCGAAGAGTTTCGGCGATTATGAACTTTTGTATACTAAACTTGATGGCCTTGAACCAGAAGTGATTCAGGGTATTTAGACAGAAGAATTAGTTAGCGATAGTTTTTATGCGAACCCCTGGCTCACATATGTTTACTCGGGAGGTTCGCATAAAAATTTACGAGGAAACGGTAATTTACTAAAAATTTCTAAAAAATTAAAGATAACAGATTTAGTTATTTCGTTGACTTTTTTAACAAACTAAAACTATATCTAGCTATGATCGTCCCCACGGGGACGCGGATTGAAATATTGATGGGCTCACAATTACTGGCGGATATGCCTATGATCGTCCCCACGGGGACGCGGATTGAAATATTTTGATTGATATACTGACGGGATTACTCAAATGATCGTCCCCACGGGGACGCGGATTGAAATGACAAATTATTTTTGAAGTCAAATACGGAAGAAATGATCGTCCCCACGGGGACGCGGATTGAAATATTATTGATGAAGAAAAATGGACTGATTTAGATCAGATGATCGTCCCCACGGGGACGCGGATTGAAATCCGCTTGGGTGCGGCTCTCCGCAAGGCGCAGGAAGCATGATCGTCCCCACGGGGACGCGGATTGAAATGACAAAAACTTTCGGATTGGATGTCAAGATAAAATATGATCGTCCCCACGGGGACGCGGATTGAAATTTCCATGGATTAATTCCTTATGACCTGACAGTAGATGATCGTCCCCACGGGGACGCGGATTGAAATGGCGATAATGTCGTAAGACGTACCTTGCGTACCATGATCGTCCCCACGGGGACGCGGATTGAAATACTAAATCCATTTTTATCTGGTTGCACACATAAATGATCGTCCCCACGGGGACGCGGATTGAAATACTAAATCCATTTTTATCTGGTTGCACACATAAATGATCGTCCCCACGGGGACGCGGATTGAAATCGAAGAAAGAGAGGTGTGAAACCAGTCGGGTTTAAATGACCGTCCCCACGGGGACGCGGATTGAAATTATCGCCGTGCTGTGGAAAGCAGCATATTGTGCATGATCGTCCCCACGGGGACGCGGATTGAAATTATCGCCGTGCTGTGGAAAGCAGCATATTGTGCATGATCGTCCCCACGGGGACGCGGATTGAAATTTTTTATCTTCATCTTTCTTATACGTAAAGATTTGAATGATCGTCCCCACGGGGACGCGGATTGAAATTGAGGCAGACACCCATCGCTTACTGCTGCTGACATGATCGTCCCCACGGGGACGCGGATTGAAATATAGCTGTCAACGACCCCGTGCCGAAAATTTCGTCAATGATCGTCCCCACGGGGACGCGGATTGAAATGCAGACGAAGTTATAGACGGTAATAAGGATTGCATGATCGTCCCCACAGGGACGCGGATTGAAATGTTACAGATCTTGAAGTTGCTGTTGGAGATGTTGATGATCGTCCCCACGGGGACGCGGATTGAAATTATGACGACACATGGGTCATCAATGAAATGTATAAATTTGTCGTTATGGAAATGGATTTGTCCGATTTGAAATGGATTTGTCCCATTTGAGGCCAAAAATGGGCATTTTTCATGAAATGGATTTGTCCCATTTGCAGAAAAAAAGTGAATAAAGCGACATAATACCTAATGTTTATGA
>JAFRIR010000084.1 GCA_017432685.1 Flexilinea sp.
AAGAAATAAGAAATAAGAAATAAGAAATATGAAATATGATCAGAACGGAGCACACAGGAGCCGCCCTGTCTGCTCCGTTCTGAATCATGTAAAATGACCATGAGGGTCCGCAAACAGGGAATTACGATGAAAATAAAGCTGATGGCTTTTTTGTACTCTTTAGTCATAGCCTGCCTTTGTTTTTTCACATATAAGTCTGAAGCTGCGGAGGATATGTTCAAAATCACGTCGATCGATGTCGGGAAAGGCGACTGCATTCTGGTCCAGACCGGGCCGGAAGATGCCCCCTTTAACGTTCTGATCGACACCGGCTACAAGGACACCGCGAAAGAGGTGATCGATTATCTTACCAAAGAGCTCAAGGTCACCCGGCTTGATGCAATGATCATTACCCACTACCATAAAGATCATGTCGGCGGAGCTGCCAAAATCCTCAAGAATAAAAAAATTACCGTCAAAAGCGTTTATATGCCTGACTATGTGAGTACAAAAAAAGTCTACACAGCAATGATGGAAGTTCTCGGGAACAGCGGCGGTGCGATTCCCTATGAGCGGCTGAAACAGAACGAGACGATCACATTTGGCGGGGCAGAATATAATCTTTATCCCAGTCAAATTCCATACGACGGCGACAATGACAACGATGTCTCCATGGCCGTTACGCTGGAATATAAGGGTCATACAACCCTGTTCGCCGGTGACCTTGAGGATGACGGCGTCAAACAATTCCTGAGCAATCATCAGATTCCTGTAAACCATTACGACATTTTGAAGCTGCCGCATCACGGATCGGAAGGTGAAAACACAGCTGAGCTGCTGAAACGCCTGAAAACGGGCGGGATCGTCCTGATCACCGACGGCCAGGACCGGCGGGCTGAGAGCACACTGATCGATACTTTAAAGAAAAATGGCTGCAAAACGTACTGCGCCGCTGATGACGGCACCATCACGGTCACCGCAGCCGAAACAGGATATGTTGTCACAAAATCGAAGGATCCTGGCGCAGGGTGAAATATGTACCGATCCGGTACATTTTCACATTAACATTATTACGTCCTGAAAAGATACGATATTTTTTAGAGGAGCGAAACCATGGAAAAGAACACCCTTTGGTCCGGCGGACGTCTCTCTGCCGCCCTGAACCAGTCAATGGCGGAGCTGAACCGCTCACTGGACATCGACAAGCGAATGGCGGAACAGGACATCCGCGGCTCAATTGCCTGGGCAAAAGCGACCTGCGCTGCCGGGATCCTTACGGAAGATGAACGCGACCTGATCACCAACGGATTGGGACAGGTATGGACTGAGATCCGCGAAGGTTCCTTCATCTATCAGGATACGGACGAGGACATTCATACCGCGGTGGAACGCCGCTTGACGGAGATCATCGGACCCACCGGCGGCAAGCTGCACACCGGACGCAGCCGCAATGATCAGGTCGTTACCGATTTCCGTATGTGGATGCTGGATACCATTCCCGAATTGGAAGATCACCTCCGGGCATTGCAGAAGTCTTTTCTCGACCGTGCCAGTAAAGATATTGATGTCTATGTTTCCGGCTATACCCATTTCCAACAGGCGCAGCCGATTTTGCTCTCTCACTGGTGGATGAGCCATTTCTGGGCGCTGGACCGCGACCGTCAGCGCCTGGCGGAAGTGGCACAGCACGCGGACTCCCTGCCATTGGGCTGTGGGGCGCTGGCCGGGACCGCTTACCCGGTGGATCGCTTTGACCTGGCGGAGTCGCTGGGATTTTCCATCCCCGCGCCTAACAGCCTGGATGCCGTTTCCGACCGGGATTTTGCCTGCGATTTTCTCTACTGGGCGTCGATGCTCGGCATGCACCTGAGCCGCTGTGCGGAGGCGATGATTTTGTATTCCACCATGGAATTCGGCTACATCACCCTTTCCGATGCCTTCTCCACCGGTTCCAGTCTGATGCCGCAGAAGAAAAACCCGGATTCTCTGGAGCTCATCCGCGGCAAGGCCGGGATGCAGTACGGTCATCTGTTCTCGCTGCTCTCCTCGCTGAAGGGGCTGCCTTCGGCTTATGACAAAGATCTGCAGGAGGACAAACAGCTGGTCTTCGCGGCTGCCGATACCGCCGCGCTGGTGATGTCCGTCATGAAGGGCGTGATGGACACCCTGACCGTCAACAAAGAGCGCTGCATGGCTGTCATCAACACCCAGGCGCTGGCCACGGACCTGGCGGATTACCTGGTAAAGAAGGGAATGCCCTTCCGGGAAGCTCATCACGCTGTCGGCAAGGCTGTCAAGATCAGTGAAACGGAGAAGTGCGACCTGAAGGAAATTCCGCTGGATAAGTGGAAGGAGATCAGCGAGCTGTTTGAAGAAGATGTTTACAGTGTCTTCTCTGTCGAAAACGCTGTCGACGCCCGCTGCGCCTGGGGCGGCACCGCTCGCTTCCGGGTGATGGAGCAGATCCGCTTCGCGGAAAAGGTGCTGAAGAACAGCTGAGCGCAAATTCGGCCATTGACAAATTACAATCCTCCGGCTAAAATGAGATTAAATCGCATTTTAGCCGGAGACGTTATGACTTATATAAAACGATCCCTTGAACAAAAAATAATTGAAATCAACCAGGATTACAGTTGTCTGCTTTTGATTGGTCCCAGACAGGTCGGCAAGACCACGATGCTTGAGCATTTAATGGAAGGTACGAACCGGACAAAGGTAACGCTTGATGACACGGAAGAACGGAAACTCGCAAAAAGAGATCCTCAATTATTTCTGGAAATGCACCCTTCTCCGGTTCTGATCGATGAAGTGCAATATGCACCTGAGCTTTTTTCCTATCTGAAAATAAAGATCGATAACGGAGCAGCTCCCGGGTCTTATTGGCTCACCGGTTCTCAGTCCTTCCACCTGATGGAGCTTGCTCAGGAATCGCTGGCAGGCAGAACTGCTATTATCCATATGTCCGCACTGTCACAATCTGAACTCTATGGTGATGCTCAGGCCGTCCCGCTTTCGCTGACCCTCGAAGAATTGAATGACAGGAAAAAACATCTTCAGCCATGCTCACCAACGGAAATGTTTGAACGTATCTGGCATGGAGCCATGCCCGGACACAGAAGCGGAAAATATCGGGACCGTGATGTGTTTTACAGTTCGTATATTCAGTCGTACATCAATCGGGATGTTACCGATATGATCCCTGGCGTAGATAAGCTGTTGTTTGCTGATTTTATCAGGGCAGCTGCCTGTCGTACCGGACAAATGCTGAACATCCATGATCTTGCGATGGACGTAGGTGTGACAGACAGCACTGCAAAAAGATGGCTGCAGGTGCTGGAAAAATCGGAAACCATTTTTTATCTGAGGCCCTATTCCAACAATCTGCTGAAGCGAACAATCAAAACGCCGAAGATGTACTTCTTTGATACCGGACTTGTTTCATATCTGACAAAATATTCAAGTCCTGAAATATTGATGAACGGAGCCATCAATGGCGCGATTCTGGAAAATTATACTGTTGCGGAAATCCGGAAAACATGGACAAATGCCGCAAAGGAAGGCGCTTTCCATTATTATCGGGACAAAGATTCTAATGAAATCGATCTGGTAATCGAAATCAACGGGGAGCTGCATCCGCTGGAAATTAAGAAAAGTACCAACCCGGGGTCAGAGTTGGTTTCTGCTTTCAGTGTTTTGGATAAAGGCTCAATGCCGAGAGGGTCAGCTGCAATTCTTTGTCTGCGCGAGACCCTTTCAGCCGTTGACCGAAATACATTTATTCTGCCGATTTGGATGATTTAGCGGTTATCCTGCGGAAGCGCTTCCGAAGGAACTTTCTTTCTCAGATACCGCATCACAGAGGGTAAAAAGATGCATAATACCGCTATGGTGAGGGTATAATATGATTATAAAGCCTTCAAACAAATATTAACTGCCGTTTAGATAAGCAAGGAGACAGCGGTATGACAAAACGAACTTATCCTCTGAGCAGAAGCATCACCATAGCCTGTCTGGTATTTTTTGTACTGCTGACCGCTGTGATGGCATACGGAACCTACAGGATCTACAAAAACACCATGTACGCCAGATACCGGGAAGAGATGGTCAGTATTGTCAATTATATCGAAAGCTTTATCGACCATGACGACATGTCTCAATGCGCCGAGACATATATCCCTTCGGAAAAGCACGCAGAGATCCAGGCGTTATTTGATAATTTTGTCGATTATTATAACGATGTGCACTACTTATATATCGTCAGAGCCACCGATCCTGATGATCCGGCCAAGCTGCGCAGCGTCTGCTCTGCGAACTCTTCCTATGAAAAAGAATATGAGCCGGATAATCTCGTTTACATCGGAGACGGCGGAGAAGACTGGTACCCGGAAAAGACTGTGCAGACGATCCGTGATATCCAGGCAGGCAGTGAAGATGTGTTTTTTGATGATCCGTCAGAATGGGGAAATGATTACAGCCTGGGAAGACCTCTGGTGGATTCGGCCGGCAAACATTACGGTGTGCTGTGTGTCGATGTTTCCATTGATGAATTGCAGCATATGATCACCCGGTACACAAGGGTCACTGTTGTTGTGATCATGGCCATGGGTATATTGTTTATTGTTCTGCTGCTGGTTTGGATGCGTGGTTATGTGATCGATCCGCTCCACAAGCTGGAAAGCAGTGTTACAGCTTTTGCTTCATCCTCTCATGGGCAGCGTAATCCGGATGAGCTGGTTTTTGATCCACCGGAGATCTCTTCCAGCCGTGAGGTCGAATCCCTGAGCCGGGCAGTTTCAAAAATGTCAATGGATATGAAAGATTATGTGATCCGGATCCTTGATACGGAAAAGGAAGTCAGGGGTCTTCAGGCGCATATGACGGAGATCAATACCATTGCCTATCAGGATGCGCTGACGCATGTGAACAACAAAGCAGCTTACGACAAAAAAGTTGAAATGCTCAATTCGAAGATTTATGGTATGAAAGCCGAATTCGCTATTGTGATGGCGGATCTGAATCACTTGAAAATGATCAATGATCAATACGGGCATGACAAAGGGAATGAATATCTGGTCGGTTCCTGCAAACTGATCTGTGATGTGTTCGCTCATTCACCGGTTTACCGGGTGGGCGGAGATGAATTTGTGGTGATCCTTCAGAAACGGGATTATCGGAACAGAAATGACCTGATGGCGATCGTTGAACGAGAATTCAGCTTAGCCTCTGCAAAAGAAAACGCCGAGCCCTGGGAACGTTATTCCGCCGCATTCGGTATGGCTGTATACAATCCCGGTGAAGATTTGAACGCGGAAAGTGTTTTCAAGCGTGCCGACCATGCGATGTATGAGGCGAAGATGAAGATGCGCAGCGCAGCAGATTCCATCTGATTTTGGGAAAATAACATGACTTTTTTGCTGTTTAGCCTGAATTTTCCCCTTGACATTCTTTTTGATTTTCGATAAAATGGCTTTAATTCATATGAATTTAAGCCATTTTTGGCGAATAATCATATGAATTAAAGCCATTAATGGTCAAAATTCATAGGAATTTGTTTATGTTAAGAGACGTCAAACAAAAACTTGTCAATTGGAAAGAAAAAAAGGACCGAAAACCTCTTCTGATTACCGGTGTCAGACAGTGCGGAAAAACGTATCTGATGGAAGAATTCGGTAATGAATATTTTGATCATGTCGTCAAAATCAATTTTGAGAAAAATGAGTCTTTCGGTGAAGTTTTTGACCGGGATTATGATCCGGACCGTATTCTTCGTGAACTTGGCTATTTGGTTGAAGGCAGCCCTATCGATCCAACCGGTTCTTTGATTATTTTTGATGAGATACAGGCTTGTCCGCGCGCAATTACAGCATTGAAATATTTTGCGGAAAGTGGGAAAGATAATTTTATCCTTTGTGCGGGAAGCCTTCTGGACGTTGAAATAAAACGCAAGGGGATCTCTTTTCCTGTCGGAAAAATTGAGCGTATCCGGATGTACCCTTTATCTTTTGCGGAATTTGTCCGTGCTGCCGGCGGGGAACGCTATTTGACCATGCTTTCTTCTTATGATTTGTATCGGGAAATACCGGCTTATGTAACAGAACCGATGCTGCAGTTTCTGAAACAGTATTTGATAATCGGCGGAATGCCAGCTGCGGTACAAAAATGGATCGATACAGAGGATTTTGAAGCTGTCGATGAACAGCTGGAAATGATTTTGCACGACTATAAAGATGATTTTTCCAATCATGCAGAAATGAAGGATGTTTTAAAGATCGGCTGGATCTGGGATGCGCTGCCAAAACAATTGGCTAAAGAAAACAACAAATTTGTCTTCTCCCATGTGAAAGAAGGCGCCAGGGCCAGGGATCTTGAAGATGCTTTATCCTGGCTGATCGACGCCGGGCTTGCATATAAACTGGAAAAGGTCGAACATCCTGAGATCCCGCTAAGTGCCTGTTCCGATGCTGCTTCATTTAAGGTGTATATGGCAGATACGGGCCTTCTTCGGAAAAAAGCCGGAGTTCCATATCAGGCAGTTTTGTCAGAACCTAAGTCTTATGCCGCATTTAAAGGTGCATTGGCAGAAAATTATTGTATGCAGGAACTGGTTGTCCAAAATATTGATCCTTATTACTGGCACAGCGGAAACACTTCTGAGGTTGATTTTTTGTTTCAGGCGGGAGATCAGATTATCCCTTTGGAAACAAAATCGGCGGATAATACAATGGCAAAAAGCTTTCAGTATTATTTGAAAAAATATGAACCATCCCTGGGGTTTCGAGTGTCAACAAAGAATCTCGGCGACAATCAAAAAGGGAAGACCCATGAAATCAGCCTGCCTTTGTATATGCTATGGCGGTTAAAAGCATATTTTTCGAGTGATACAAATTTGAAAACACAGCAGGGATAATTTGATGGCTGAACTGAATTATGAAACCTGGAAACGGCGGGAAGCCTATGAGTTCTTTTCCCGCCTGTCCAATCCATTCTTTATGGTGACCTTCCGGCAGGATGTGACCGGCCTCTATGATTATGTGAAGAAAAACGGATCGTCTTTCTATAACGCGATGATCTGGTGCTGTACCGAGGCCCTTAATCAGATAGAGGCTTTCCGGGTTACAAAACGGGACGGGAAGCTTCTCCTGCTCGACCGGCGGAATCCGAGCTTTACCGTGCTCAAGCCCGGCGCGGAACAGTTCAGCATCGTGACCATGGAACATATCCCGGATATCACCCGGTTTTGTGCTGAGGCAGCGAAGAAAATTCAGGTTCAAACGGACTTTATCGACCCGGAGAAGGAGACGGATGACTTGATCTATTATTCCTGTCTTCCCTGGCTGGACCTGACTGCATTGACGAATGAACGGGATATGCAGGGCCCCGGGGCACTGGATGACAGCATCCCAAGAATCGCCTGGGGAAAATTTACAGAAGAGAACGGCCGGAAAAAGCTGGGCATATCTGTTGAAGTTAATCACCGTTTTATCGATGGGTTCCACATCGGTCAGTTCGCGCAGCGCCTGGATAAGATCATCGAAAAACTGCACTGATGAGACAAGGGAGTGATTGAACATGAATGGTATTTATTTTGACGGAGAAAAAGCGGTATATCGGGAAGATCTGCCCATGCCGGTGCGCGAACCGGAACAAAGTCTGATAAAAATCCTTATGGCAAATGTCTGCAGCACAGATAAAGAAATTCTCAAAGGATATCGCCCGGATTTCAAAGGGATCATGGGACATGAATTTGTCGGTGAAGTCGTGGAAAGTCCGGATCCTTCCCTCCTTGGCAAAACCGTGGTCGGGGAGATCAACGAAGGCTGCGGAAAGTGTCTTTACTGCCGTACCGGACGGGAAAAACACTGTCTCTCCCGCAGGACGCCGGGGATGTCAAAAGACGGCTGTTTTGCCGAATATATGGCGCTGGGTACGCATCTGCTGCATATCGTTCCGGAGGGACTGGCTCCTGAGCAGGCGGTGTTCACGGAACCGCTGGCAGCCGCAGTGGAGGTCACAAAACAGGTCCATATCGATCCCTCTCTGAACTGTGCCATCATCGGCGACGGTCGGTTGGCTTATATGATCGCCCAGGCGCTGTCGCTGACAGGTATCTCGCTGACGGTCATCGGGAAGCACCCGGAAAAGCTGAAACTCTTTGAACCCTTTGCCGAAACACAATTATTGTCCGATTATTATGATGGAGACCGGTTCCGCGAGCTGACCGCGGATGAGTGTTTTGAATATGTGGTGGATGCCTCCGGAAATGAATCCGGCTTCCATCTTGCCGTGCACATTGTCCTCAAGATGGGTACAATCATCCTGAAAAGCACCTATGCCGGGAATGCTTCCATCGATATGAGCCTGATCCCGGTCAATGAGATCACAGTCGTGGGCAGCCGCTGCGGTCCGTTTGAACCAGCCTTAAATCTTTTGAAAGAAGGAAAAGTGAATTTTCCACCCGTGGATTTCTATGATCTTAAAGATTTCGAAAAAGCTTTTTCATCAAAAGCCTTCAAAGCTGGATTTATGATCAGGTAAACCAAACAGAACAGAAGAATATGATTCAAGCCATTATTTCAGAGAGCCTGCAGAAACGCTTCAGTGTTTCTGCAGGCTCTCTTAAGGTTTTTCGGTTTCTCAGGCGATGGCGCCGACAACCGTATCTCTTGTTACCGTGCCTTCCTTTTTCAGCGTGACAGTCTTGTCGTTGGCATCGGTGATGATGAGCATGGTGGACATGTCATATTTCCCGGATAACTTGTCGAAGTCAACGCTTACGATCGGGTCACCGGCTTTGACGGAGTCGCCTTCCTTTTTGCCCAGCGTCTTGAATCCGGCGCCTTTTAATTCCACCGTATTGACGCCGATGTGCACCAAAATCTCCACGCCGTCCGCAGTCGTGATGCCGAAAGCGTGACCGGTGGGGAAGATGGCGCTCAGCGTCCCGTTGGCCGGGGCGAAGATCGTGACTCCGTTTCCGCTGAAGGAAAAAGCAATGCTCTCACCCATCATCTCTTCGGCAAACATCGGGTCGGAAACGGATGCGATCGGGATCAGTTTCCCGTTCCCGAGGGAGCTGATTTGTTTATTATCCAGATTCAGCGGTTCATATTTTTCTTTCTTTTTCAAAAAACCGAACATACGTTTTTCTCCTGATCAATCTAAGTTGTTACGTACCTGTTCAGAATCCGGCGGCGCATCACAGGATACAGCCCTGCTGTGCGGGCTATTCGCCGCAGGATCAGAACTGTATCCGTGTGCTCCGTATTGAATAGATACGTTGTTATTATTTTACCCTCAAAAAAAGGGAGCAGACCTTCGCTGCTCCCTCTATGTCACATTTGTTTATGCTTTCTTCTCCAGCTGGCGTTTGCCAAGGAAGTAAGTGGCGCAGAAGGCAATGATCACTGCCAGGACCATGACGATCATCATGCCGATGAAGTTGCCCCAGGTTCCGTCCGGGTTCATGTAAGCAGCGAAAGAGAGGAAGCCCGGATTGGCGACAACATACTGGGTCAGTCCGAAGAGACCGGCGATGAAGCCGCCGATACCGCCGCCGATCATGGCGCCCCACAGCGGGTAACGGTTCGGGAACAGGACACCGTAGACGCCCGGTTCGGTGATGCCGCTGAGCGCGGTGATGCCGGAACCGATGCCGACCTGCTGATCTTCATCATTATGAGCCTGTTTTGCCAGCAGCGCGAAGGCCAGGCAGGCGCCGCCCACTGCAACGTTGGCAGGAGCCATACCGGTGCAGATCAGAGGATCGGAACCGACTTCAGCCAGCAGCAGGAAGAGGACGGGGTAGGTGGCGTTGTTCATGCCGAAGAACACGAGCCAGACAGTTCCGGCGCCGATGATGGCAACAGCAAGCCACGGAGCGAAGCGGTAGATAGCCAGAACAGCATTGGCGATGCCGGTACCGACCCAGTAACCGAGAGGTCCAAGAGCGATCAGTGTGACAGGAACAGTGACAAGCATAGTGATCAGCGGCACAAAGATGGTGCGCAAGTTGACCGGCAGATGCTTCTGCAGCCATTTGTAAAGAACGCTCATGAACAGGGTGCCGAGGATAACCGGGAAAATCTGACCGTTGTAACCGATCTGAGTGATCGGAATGCCAAGGAAAGTCAAGCCTTCAGCGTTGTTGATAGTGGAGTAAACCAGTACCGCACCCAGGAACGCGCCCAGGTAACCGTTGGCTTTCAGGCGGGATGCGCTGGAAAAACCGATGTAGATCGGCAGGAAGAAAAGCATAGCCTGCTGGATCGCTTCAAGAACGATGACCGTACCGTTGGTCGAGTCAAGGTGAGCGAAAGTCTTCAGCAGAGAAAGGATCGCACCGGTCAACCCACCGGCGATGAAGATCGGGATGATGGGGGAGAAGGTACCGCCGACATAGGAAAGGATCGCATTGACCACACCGCCCTTGGCGTTCTTCATATCTTCTTTCGCGGCATCTTTGTCATCCACAGCGCCGGAAGCATTGATGCCGTCGATTTTTGAAATCTCCTCGTAAACAGAAGGAACATCCTGACCGACAACATACTGGTATTCACCGTTCTGGATGATCAGGTTGATGACGCCCTGAACCTTTTTGGACTTGGCGGCAGCCTCATCCACTTTGGATGCATTCCGGACCTGCACGCGCAGACGAGTCATGCAGTGTGACACGTTGGCGATGTTGCTGACACCACCCGCGTTTTCGACGATTGCCTGAGCAATAGCTTTATAATCTTTCTTTGCCATGTTAAATAAATCCTTTCTTGAATCTGGTAAAGAATCATATGTTTACTGTGTTCGGTGTTCGGTAGTCGGTGATTGGTGAATATCACGATCAGACACCGACCACTAATAACTGATCACTATTTCAAGTCGGAAGCGATCTCACTCTGTTTGGTGAACTCACGCCATTCGGACATATCCTTGCCCCATTCCTGCCCGTTGGACTTGATGAGTTTTTGATACCAGTAGAAGCTGTCCTTCTTGTAGCGTTTCATATCACGCAGGTCGTCATCGGTGCGGTTGACAAACACCAGTCCGTAGCGTTTTGCCATACCGTTGCCGGTGGAAAGCAGGTCGGTGAAGCTCCAGGGATTGAATCCGATCACATCCACACCATCCATGATCGCCAGACCCAGGTTGTAGATATAATCCCGCAGGTAATCGATTCGATAGCTGTCGTGAATCTCACCGTTTTCGTCCAGGTCTTCATGAGCGCCGAAACCGGCTTCCGTGATGACCATCGGGAGATGATAATGATCCCACATGTAGCGCATGGTGTAACGCATGGAAACACCGTCAATATGCCAGTCCCAGTCGGTAGTTTCGACATAAGGATTGCGGTCCAGTGCATATTCGCCCGGCCAGTTGGTATAAACAAATTCTCCCTTGCGGCCGTATTTGTTCAAGCCGATTTCCTGTACGAAAGAAGGATCCGGCCACATACCCACATCGGAGCGGTAGCAGTTGATGGCAAAGAAGTCGATTTTCGCGCTCTTCATCAGTTCTGCGTCACCGGGCATGATCTTCGGGTCGATGCCGCGTTCTGCCCAATAGTTTTTGATGAAAGTGCTGTATTCGCCGTAATAGTAGGTGTCATCCCAAACTTTCTGGGTCAGCTCTTCCGCGTTCATGGCAGCGATCTGGTCTTCCGGTTTGCAGCTCTTCGGGTAGATCGGCACATATCCCGGAACGGGGCCGATCTTGCCATCGGGGACCAGCTCATGGCAGGCAATGACTGCCTTGGCATGGCACAGGTTCATAATATGGTTGATCTGCCATTTTTCTTTTTCCCAATCGGTGCAGCCCTTCGCAACGCCCAGCCATTTGCCGTAGACGATCTGCATGTTCTGTTCGTTGATGGAAAGCCAGTATTTCACCCGGTCGCCGAAATTTTCGAACAGGACGCGGCAGTAATAATCGAATTCATCGATGATGCCGCGGTCGTGCCAGCCGCCGAATTTCTCGTCCACCCACACGGGCATATCGTAGTGGTAAATGGTGACGATCGGTTCGATGCCCGCAGCCTTCAGCTCATTGATCAGGTTGTTGTAGAACTCGATCCCCTTCGGGTTGACCTTCCGGTCGGCCGCAGGGATGATCCGTGACCAGGAAATGCCGAAGCGATAGCTGGTGAAGCCGCATTCTTTCATCAGCGCCACGTCTTCTTTGTAGTGATGATAGTGATCAGAAGCGATGGAATTGTCGGCAAAAGGTTTCTTGGTCTGAGAGTTCAGATCGATGATCGCCGGCGTTCTGCCGTCTTCATTGGTCGCACCTTCCACCTGCCAGGCAGCAGAGGATGCACCCCAGAGAAAACCTTTCGGAAATACAGGATTGGTGTTGTGTTTCATGATCAACCTCCTTGAGATTTATGTTTTTATTATAAATTTCAGGAGACTCAAAATCAGTTTCATCCTTTGATACCAAATTCTGATTTTGGTATCAATATTTGATACCGGAATGGTTCTGACATGGTAAAATTTACCTATGGATTCGCAAATCAGCAAAAACGAATACAGCATTATCCGCTTTAACCTTCTCACGTCCCTTTTGGCGATACTGAACCAGAATGATGAGGATGACACTTCCTTTGTGATTGCCAACTATATCCTGAACAACCTGAAGGATATGGAGAAGAGAAGTATCTATAAAGTTGCTGAAGATTGCTTTGTGTCACGAAGCAGCATCCAGCGCTTTGTCAAGGAAATCGGATATGAGAATTATACGCAGATGAAGCAAAGTCTTGCGGAAGTTATTTCCCATGAAGAGGCTTTGCTGGATTATACGGACCATACAGATTTTTCAAATTACATTTTAGAATCAATCAGCACGATGGCACAGGATATTACTGAGACTGCAAAGAAAAACGGATTTAAAAATTTGCTGGACAGGTTCACCCGGGCAAAATCGATCGTTATCCTTGTGGCAGAAGATTCCTCTCATGCATGCAAACTGTTTCAGCAGCAGCTGCTGGCAGCCGGGAAACTGATCCGCATTGCTACCAGCGCCGGCAGCAATATTTCTTTTCTCAACACCCTGGACCGTGATGACCTGCTGATCGTGTGCTCTGTCACCGGGAACTTTGCCCTGGCTGTTACCGATCAACTGAAGGATATCAATGCAACCAAATGCCTGATCACGCTCAACCGGACGACCGTGTTTTTGGGGCAGTACTCCATCATTTATTACCTCGGAGACAAGATAAAGCCTTCTTCACGGTCCATCCGGATGTTTAAAAATGTTTACACGAACTACGGGCTGAGTCTGTTTTTTGACCTGCTCTTCCACGCCTACTTTCGCAGCAGCATCTCTCCCGGTAAGGTTTGATTTTTTCTCAGGAAAGTGATATTATTGCTTACATAGTATAATTTTGGTATGATTGATTCATAATGGACTGAAAGGAGTCATGTCGTATGGGCATCGAAGTTCCGCAAATGAACATTTTGCAGATCATTGCCACCATATTTTTCGGAGGCAGCAGTATTTTGACCATTGTCACACAAGGTCTGTATATCATCGGTCTGTGGAAGATTTTTGAAAAATCGGATATCAAAGGCTGGTGGGCGCTCCTTCCCTGGTTCCGTGAATATCAACTCGGTAAATGCGCGGGAAAGGAGCCGGAAGGCAGAGCGATTGGGATCACAGCATTCCTGGTATGCGTTACAGAAATCGCCGGCTCATTCATTAAAAACGAATATGTCATTCTGTTTGTCGCCGTTTTCGAAATTATGGCCGGGATCATCAACATCGTCTATTCCATCCAGGTTTATACCGGTTTGATCGAGGTCTACAACGTCCGCAAACGCTGGCTGTGGCTGTGGATCCTGGCAGAACCGATTCCGGCCTTGATCTGGGGCTTTTCCGACAAATATAAGCCTTCCTGGAAGGCGGGGGAATTCCGTGACAACGCCGTGACCCACGTCAAAGGCGGTGATGTTGCGGATATGGGCGAAGGGCTGACCGTGAACCTGGACAAACGCGAAGTTGCTGACGGTTTGTTCCAGAAAAAAACACTGCTTAAAGATATCCATATGAACATCAAACCCGGTCGGTTGGTGATGCTGCTGGGCGGTTCCGGTGCAGGGAAAACCACCTATGTGAATGCCATCAACGGCTATGAAAAAGCGGATGCCAAAGTGATGCTCAACGGGCGGAATGTCTACAAAGAATACGCCAAGATGCAGTATGAATGCGGTTTTGTCCCGCAGTCAGACCTGATGAGAGGCAAAGATACGGTCCTGCATACCCTGAATGATTACGCCCAAATGCGCCTTCCCAGTAATTTCACATCGAAGGATCGCAAGGACCGGGTCGAAGAAGCGCTGACGATCTTCGGTTTGGGACCGGTACGCAACAGCATGGTCTCCCAGCTTTCCGGCGGACAGCGCAAACGCCTTTCCATCGCGATGGAATTTCTTTCCAATCCGTCCCTCCTGATCCTGGATGAACCGGACTCCGGCGTTGACGGTGTGATGGCGAAGGAACTCTTCAAACAGATGAGGAAGGTTGCCGATACAGGCCGCATCGTGATCGCCATTACGCATACACCAGACCGTGTGATCGATATGTTTGACGATGTGATCATCCTTGCAAAGGATTCCGACCGTACCGGACGTCTGGCATTCTATGGCACTGTAGACGAGTGCCGGAAGTTCTTCGGCAAAGAACGGATGGAGGATATTGTGAAATGCATCAACCGTCCGGAAGAAGGCGGTGACGGCCATGCCGACGAATTCATCATCAAATACGCTCAGGAGGTGCAGCATGTCTGAAGCTGTTATGACTCAAACACGTCAGCGCAAATTACACTACCGCGGCAGAGGCAGCCAGGTCCTGATCTACCTCGGAAAATTACTGCGGGGTTTTGTTTATCAAAATGACTGGAAAGTGATGCCGATGGCTGCGCTCATCGCCGGTCTGGTTTCCATGGTCGTTCGCAGAGATTTCTTCCTGACAATGGAAGGAACGATCAAAGGCGCTTTTGCCCTGACCTGTGTGGCGATCTGGAACGGCTGCTTCAACTCGATCCAGGTCGTGTGCCGGGAACGGGACATCATTAAACGCGAGCATCGTTCCGGCCTGCACATCAGCGCGTATATTTTCGCTCATATGATCTATCAGGCAGGGCTTTGCCTGCTGCAGACCATCATCACGCTTTACGTCTGCAAGATGACCGGGATGCAGTTCCCGGACGGGAAAGCCCTGTTCACCCCGTGGCTGATCGTTGATATCGGCATCACGGTGTTCCTGATCACTTATTCCTCGGATATGCTTTCTCTGTGGGTCTCCTGCATCACCCGCTCCACCACAACTGCCATGACGGTGATGCCTTTTATCCTGATTTTCCAGCTGGTCTTTTCGGGCGGGATCTTTACCCTGCCGCAGTGGGCGGTCAAGGTATCGGCGGTTTCCATCTCCAATTACGGGCTGAAGTGCATTACTTCGCAGGCGGACTATAACAGTCTGCCTCTCGTGACCGGCTGGGATTCCATCATGAAAGTCGAAAAACAGGAGCTCAGCACCACGATCACCCTTGGCGAGGTGATGGATTTCCTGCAGCGGGAGGACCTCCCTCCGGTCCATGACTTCAGAGCGCGGGAATATCAGATCCCGACTATGGAAAAGGTGTTTGCAGCCTTCAACATCGACCCGAATTCAAATATTGGCGGAACTTCATTCACATTCAATGAGCTGCTGGCGCTGGCTGATGCCTCACAGGCTGCAGCTGCCGAGGATCCAAAGGCAGGGACAGAAATCGCGCCTGCGGATGAACAGCCTGCGACCTTCAAAATCGGTCAGGTGATCGACACTCTGGCGAACATTACGGAAGAACAGGGGCTTCGGGACGAGTCTTATAACTTCAGCACGAACGTCGGGCAGTTGCTGGACCTGATCGGACGGGAAAAAGCCGAGACCTATGTCAAAACCATGACCGCCGATGCCAACAGAAAAGCTTTCTATGCTCATACCAGGGACAATGTCCTGACCTATTGGATGCCGATGTGTCTGTTCATTGCCGCCTTCGCCATCCTCTCCGTCATCTTCCTCGAATTTGTGGATAAGGACAAGAGATAAACAAGAAATAAGAGCGCCTATAAAAACAACCGGGCGGGGGTATGGGGCGGCAGTTATAGCCTGCTCCGAAAGGTACAGACTGCGTCTGGTTTAGATACGGAGCAGGAGCTTCGCTGCCTTGCAGCCGGCACAACAGGGCTGTATCCTGTGTTGCGCTGTTGGTACTGAACAATTACAAATAAGGAAGTTATCATGAACATTGTTTGTTTGGATTTGGAAGGCGTATTGGTGCCGGAGATCTGGATCGCTTTTTCCGAAGCGACCGGGATCCCTGAGTTCAAAAGAACTACCCGGGATGAACCGGATTACAACAAGCTGATGAAATGGCGCATCAATCTGCTCCGGGAGCACGGGCTCGGACTGAAAGAAATTCAGGACACCATCGCCACCATCGACCCGCTGCCGGGTGCGCTGGAATTCATGGATCGATTGCGGGAAATGACGCAGGTGGTGATCCTCAGCGACACCTTCACGGAATTTGCCAAGCCGCTAATGCGAAAACTTGGCTGGCCGACCATTTTCTGCAATTCGCTGGTGGTCTCCGATGACGGGTTCATCACCGATTTCACCATGCGCATTGAGAACTCCAAGCTATCCACCGTCCGGGCTTTGCAGAGCATCGGGTTCGAGACCATTGCCGCCGGGGACAGCTACAACGACCTGGACATGATCCTCAATTCCAAAGCCGGCTTCCTCTTCCGCAGTACGGAAAAGATAAAAGCCGACTATCCGCAGTTCCCGGCTTTTGAGACCTATGATGAGCTGCTGAATGGCATCAAAGGTAAAATGTAAAGATTCGGACGAAAGGATAATATGGAAGAGATTTTTGATATCGCCAATGCCTTTGATATCCTTCAGTCGGAGAAACTCGAAGGGGATGTGATTTTTCACGTTACGGATGAGAAAACCGCTCTGCTGAAAAATGCGGGCGACATGGTGGTCCGCACCGCTGACGGGCAGACCGCAATCGACGTCTATGCGGGAGATGAAAAGACCCGGGACCGCTGGCGCAAGACCGGCGGGAAGATCGCGGCCTGGATGAAGGCACACTGTCCGAAATCTGCGGGACTTGACTGCGGACCAGCTGACAGGCGGGAGCTGCTGGTGGGGCTGCTTCTCGGAGCCTATGAGTTTTCCAAATATAAGGAAGCGCCGAAGGAGGTCTGCGGACCGCTTTCTGTTTGCATGGATAAGGCTGAATTTGACGAGGTGAAGATCATCTGTGATGCGCAAAACATGGCCCGAGAATGGGCGCATGAACCGGCTTCCGTGATCAACCCCTGGACGCTTTCCGACCGGGCAGAAGCTTTCGCTCAGGTCTATGGCCTGAACTGCACCATCCTGGATGATGAGCAGCTCCGGGAGATGGGTGCCGGGGCGATCGTGGCTGTCGGGCAGGGTTCCAAAACGCCCTCCCGCATGATCATTCTCGAATATCCGGGGACAAAGCCCGGCAAACCGGTGGTGCTGGTCGGGAAGGCCATCACCTTTGACTCCGGCGGTCTTTCTCTCAAGACCGTTGCCGGGATGCCGACCATGAAATATGACAAATGCGGCGCAATGGCCGTTTTCGGGATCCTGCGGGCGGCTGCCTGTCTGAAGCTGGAAACACCGGTGACCGGGGTGATCTGTGCCGCGGAGAATATGCCGGACGGAGGGTCTTACCGACCTGATGACATACTTACCAGCCTTTCCGGCAAGACGATTGAGATCCGGAGCACGGATGCGGAAGGGCGTCTGGTGCTGTGCGACGGGCTCACCTATGCCCAGCAGCATCTGGATCCGCGCTGCATCATCGATTATGCTACGCTCACCGGCGCCTGCCGGGTCGCTTTCGGAACCACGCGAGCCGGCTGCATGTGCACAGACGACGCGGTGTTCAGCGGCCTGTTTGCCTCCGGTGAAAAGACGCAGGAGCGGATCTGGCGCTTGCCGACTGATGAGGATTATCTGGAGCCACTCAAGAGCCCGGATGCGGATCTCAAGAATTCCTCCGGGGCCCGGGAGGCCGGTGCCTGTGTGGCGGGGATGTTCCTGAAGTCCTTTATCCATGACGGGATGCCCTGGGCACATCTGGACATTGCCGGGACCGCTTATCATATGGAGGGTTCTGCTTACTATGTTCCCGGCGCCACCGGTTTTGGTGTTCGTCTGACCGTGGA
The DNA here is from genome assembly GCA_017432685.1 of Flexilinea sp. GTDB lineage: Bacteria > Chloroflexota > Anaerolineae > Anaerolineales > Anaerolineaceae > Flexilinea. Next base: position 18,219 of record JAFRIR010000084.1, read on the forward strand.
TTGGCTGAGAGGACTGTAAATTTGACGCCTCAGACGGGGGTCGGTACCGCGGAAACGGGTCCGTCCCCCTGGCAGCTCCGTGAATGGTAACATTTGATGTGATTGAGATGCGTCTTTTCAATAGATTCTGTCCATCGACAGAAAAATAATGGTATAATTCCGTGTGCATATGCCCCGGTGGCTCAATTGGACAGAGCAAAGCACTCCTAACGCTTAGGTTGTGGGTTCGAGTCCCACCCGGGGTACAGTGTTATCAAATTCACGAATTCGTAAAAAAGATCACACTCCTCGTAATTATGAGGAGTGTGTCTTTTTAAATTTACTCGTAAAAAATTTTCCGATGTGATCAAATTCACGAATTCGCGAAAAAGATCACACCTCATTTCAGAGATTGGTTTTCATTGACTTCATGAACTCCCCTGCCTGGATCAGCATATCGGGATCCATTGCCGTGAACAGCTTCATCATCATATCGTTCATCGAATCTGAATTGGCGTTTGATTCGATTTCAGGATCAGAACGTTTTCCGGATGGATCATCATCAAAATCGAAGGAAGCCAGTATCTTATTTGCATGATCGGAATTCATCCGTGCATACACTTCATCGGTCACAGCGAGGCTTCCGTGCATCGCGTTTTCACTGATCGCTTTCCGCTCTTCGGCAGTCCTGGCTTTGGACATTCCGAGGTGGATATGGCCGTAACGTGCCTTGTGCGGAGACTTATAGCTAACGCCTGCCATTTCACAAATAATTTTCAGATCCCTGCAGAAATCCCGGTACGGATATCGTGCCCGGGCTTTCAGCTCATCTTTATTATCGATCGTCATTGGAACGATGATCCGCGGATCAAAATTCCCGTTCCGGTCCAGACGTGCATACCAGGAACTGTCCAATGGACATTGAGAACGAACCAGGTCATCCCATTCCCGAATGATCCGCATCAATTTGGATTGGATCAGCAGTGTGGTAATCGCCGCTCTGTTGTATTTCGTACACACACCGTCAGTTGGCATCTGACGAACAGTATGGGATTCAAGATTTACACCTTTAATCGGCAAAGTGAAAAAGGCTGCGATCCTCATCCCGGAAAGCATAAGGAAGGCTATGGCAGCAATTACCCGGCGGAGCCTCATATTATCAGTTTTAATATCACAGATCCGCAAGATATCATCCAGCGTGTACGCAACGATCTCATGAATGTCTTCGATGGTTTTTTCCGGTTTGATCATCTTGATCCATTCACCGGTTATTTGATGATATTCTCTTTTATGGTCTCTTGCCCAATCAAAAAATCGCCGCGTATATGCACAGATCCCTTTCATATATTCAGCGGAATATGGCTCATTATCTTTGTTCCGCTGACTGATCAGGAATCTCGGGAAAGTAACCTCAAAAGAAGGTCCTTTTGACAATGGCTTTTCTGCTGCCCAGTCCAGGATCAGACTGTCATAAGCCTCATAAACCTTCAGCGTCGCACCGGAACAGGTTGTATGTGATTTTAAGTATTCATGATATTGACGCAGCACAGTAAAGTTATTTCTCAAAACCGCCATGGATTAATCCTTTTTCTTTAGATAACGATTGATTCTTGACCCGCAAATAGGGCAGAATGCCTTGCGGAATGGGGTTCCGGACGCGGACATTTCAACTGAAAATGCTTCCGGAACAACGTGTTTTTGACAATGACAGCACAGAAATTCATTTTCCTTCAATGCATTTTTTTCCTTTTTCTCCAACTTCTTTTTGTGAAATTCAACTGCCCATTCATAAAGTTCCTTCCCATTAATGAACACCTGTCCTTTGAGATTTGCTTTAGGCTGAACAGGGGCGCCTTTCCGCCCGATCAGATATTCCCGGATATAGCGCGGTTTTACTCCGAGGATCTCAGAAAGCTCCTGAACGGTGTAATTCATATCTTTCAATCGCTTTCCGTAAATCAACAAATTAGGATTGACGTCTTCTTTTCGTATGGATTTGCTTTTCATTGTTTCTTGTCCTCAATATTTAATGTACAAAACTATATGTTTTTTGAACCCGGTTTCGAATTGTCAATCCTGTGTTAAAATACTGAAACCTTAAAGAAAAGTCATTTTTTGCGAATGAAGGAAGAGAGTACTTATGGAAAAACAGAATACCGATTTTGATCGCGATATTGCATTGGGGCTGAAGATGTTTTTTGCGGACCACGGTTCTTCCTACCATACAGCTGCATCTGCTTCCGGCCTTTCCAGAACACATCTGATGAGAATTCTGAATGGTGAAACTGAATTGTCCCTTCCAACCCTGGTCCGGATCGCTGCAGCCAATCGAAAAGAAGGAATTGAGGAATTTCTTTTTGACAGCGACATTTAAAAGTGCCTGATGCAAGCTGTAAAGGATCCGGATATCTTTTCCGGGACCGATCTCGTGGTCATGACCATCCTGCTGACCGATTACTTTTCAAATGGAAACGATCATCAGGCTGAGAGCATACTTAACGGGATCTATTATGCCCTGGCTTTTGAATGCAGTTTGCTGGATTCCAGGAGGCATAACTCTTTTACGGAAAGAAAGGCTTATGACGAGAACCGGAAATCCTACGCCGAGATCATGGAGATGAAAAGTAAAAATCCGGCGGATCTGGCTTTGTATAAATCTTTTTATGATCCTGCCTTCTGGAATTATTCCTTCAGATCCGATTCCGAGCATGAAACAGTTCCTGCGCCATATGAGTTCAGACGGCTGCTTCGGAAGGGGGAGACCGTGATCTGGCAGGATATTTCGCAAATGCTTGTGACCTATCGGAGGGAAAGCGAGAAAACTGCCGGAACGATGACCAATACGGAAACGATCCGCAGGATAGAACGACAGGTGGGATATTCCTATAAGAATTCCGATGTAATGAGTATTGATGATGAAATGGGAATGAACGGCGTCTTCTACAGCGCCTGTTACCTGGCGACCCGAAATTCGATCCTGATGAAGACCATCGCGGAGACGATTTCTCCCGAAAACCCACCTGACATCAAAAAACTTGAACAGGGGATCGGCTCTTTCATTTCGATGCTGCGTTTTCTTGAGACCCGGAAACAGTGGTGTGAAGGCTGCGAAGAATTCCTGAAGGGATTTCGGTCGGAGATCTTTTATTCTCCCTGGCACTGGGCTTTGCTCCAGAAAACCGCAGCGGATTATCCGGAACTACTGCCGGAAAACCCACTGCTTTTATACCGGGATTATCCCCTGTTTTAAAACAGTCTTGGAAATACTCTAGTAGTGCGTAACATCTAAATATTAATAATAGGGTAGAGTCTTTCCAACTTGATGCGAGCGTCCACGGTTGTGAACTGCCAATCGATGCCACGTTGTTTCTTATTACGATCCGTATACCATGGCTTCAACAAATTTTGAAGGGTTTCAAGATCGGGGATACGATTGGAACCAATACACTGGCGGGCTAAAGCGGATAATTCAATTTCAGCCATATCCAACCAGCTTCCATGTTTGGGAGTATAGTGAATTTCCAACCTGCTTGCAAGACGAAATGCTTCTTCAGGTTTAAAAGTCTGATATAAAGATGCTATTGTGTGCGTATTCAGGTTGTCCATTATCAGCACAACCTTTTTCACATCCGGGTATTGCTCGTCAAGCAGCCATTTGATTTGTTTTGCCCAGTCTTTTTTTGTGCGGCGTTCCTGTGCATCTGCATAACGCCAACCATTGAGTGGTTCTGTAAATAAAAAGATCGATGCTGTTCCGTTTCGAATATATTCATTATCTTCGTATTCGATTCGCCCATCTTTTGAATGAATACTTTTTCTGGCATTCGCAAAGAACTGAACCGGTTTTTCATCCATACAAGCTACCGGATAATCGGGATCGTATGGTCTGGCATATACGGCTAATACATCTTCCATTGCCGCTACAAATGCGGCATCCTGATCCTTAGGTATGCACCAGCATTTTTTCAGGTGAGGTTTAATTTCATTTTTTTTAGAAGTCGCGATATCGTCATATGCGATACTGAATCCAGATAATTGAGCTCGACACATTTATCTGCCAAAAGACGTAATGACCATTTGCTATACCCTTCCGGTGGTTCACTGCATGCCAGAGCTATTATATGGGCTTCCGTCTCTCCCGTTACTTTTGGAGGGACCGGCGGCGTTTTCCTTTTCTTTCGATTGAGTGTGGCATCCAATCCTTTATTAGCATATGATGTTCTGACATTTTGAACGGTTGTTGCACTGATATGATAAGCTGATGCAATTTCTGCAACAGTCATATATTTTGGATTTTGTTGGTCGGAAGCTAACAATATATTAGCACGCAGAATTGATTTTGCTGATGACTTCCCTTTTTTTACAATATCCTGTAATTTTTTTCTATCGGCGTCACTGAGCTCAATTTTATATTTAACGGCTGGCATCGGATAATCCTCTCATTCCTTATAATAGAGTATATCCTATATGAAGCAATATTAATGCCAATATTAGCTGTTACGCACTACTAGTTAGAAATACTTATTGATATTTTTACTCGGGACCTTCACTGAACCAGGAGCCGGTTTTAGGGGTAAAAACACGGTATTTCCTGTTATTACTTATCCGGGACTGTTTTTCTTCGTTTCCCTTTTTGTATTTTGTTTTTAGGGTGATTTTTAAATCCCAGAAAATCATTTGCCTGATGGAGAAGATAGCTGCTGTGTTTTTCTTTCCGGATAAGCGCCGGATCGTTTCTGCGGATCAGCTCCATTTTTATATAGCAGCCGGGCATATAGCTGCTTTGCCGGATCTCCGGCTCATCGATCAGATCATAATCCGGAAAGAAGATGGCAGCATATTCCCGCGGACATTTGATGATGGCGTCCAACTCCTCGGCATCGGGTAAATACCGCACATCCAGCGTTTTGGTTTCGATGTCGGGATTTCTGAGATTCCTGGATCGGGTATAGTGATGCTCTCCTGCCGGCATCTGGGCGAAGGCTTTGCTGATATATCCGGCTGCATTGAGGGGTTCTTTTATATTTTGGACATTGACATTCCCGTAGATCCAGTTCTTTCTGACCGCCGTGTAATCCTGACCGGAGATTACGATGTGGATATGACAGCGCACCTCATCACCGTCAGCAGCCTGCGTTTCGATGACGCCGAGATATTTGATCTCCCCGGTGGATGTTTTCCGCAGCTTTTTGAGGAAGTATTTCAGTTTTTCCAGCGCTTTTGTTTTATCTTCCGGTTCCTGCTCAAATGTCAATGTTGCAAACAAATCTTTCCTGGAAAAATTCGCCAGGAGCAGCAGCCGGAATTGTTCGCTGCGGTTCCGGTCATTCAGCTTTTTCTGTGCTTCCCGTGACGGCTTTTTCCTCGCTTTCCGCGGCTGGGTATAATCAATGCGGGCAGGATACGCTTTCAAGATCTGCATACTACCGGCACGGATCGTCTTTACCCTCCAGCGTATCAGATTGCCATAACTGATGTTTTGGATTTCATATTTCACACGGGAAGAAAAAATTTTATTCAGATGAATTTCTGCCACGGCACCTGTTCCCTATACCTAATACTTGTATGCCGAGCTTTTAAAGAACAGGCTGTCCACAGTTAAAAAAAGAACACGATCTTTAATAATCATGTTCGAGAGTATATAAATTCTGTTATTCGAAATTCAGATTATTTTGTCAGTAGCATTTTTACAAGTTATTTCAATCGAGAGATCAATAGTTTTTCTTGATTCGCGATTTCATGGATCTCTTGCTTCATCTCATAAAATCCACCGATCGGAAGACCTCCACCCATATTAGTGCGCATTGAATACTCCCAACCTTCCAAAGGCACCTGATAATAGAAACAATCCTTTTCATGCTTCGTACGCAGCGTATCGCTGTAGGCGTGGATCGCTTTGTAATACTGCGGGATCCGTTTCAGTTCGCCGGCTTTCATCTGCCAAACGGGGCTGGATGCAGCATCACGGTAATCTATGTATTCCGGAGCCTTGTTTCCGTTAAGCAGCATTTCCAAACGCAGTTCATCACGGACTTCCATCAGTATGACACCAAGATAGTTCTTTCCCCGCCATTTTTCAATTTCAAACCGCGCCGGATCAGTGATGTCGATACCGATTCCCCATTTATCATCTTTTGACGAACATTCCGCCAGGATCGAATCCTCTGTTTTCAAAAGTACAGACAGTATCTCTTTGTTCTGTTGGAATTTAGCCTTCACGCCGCGCTTTACGACAGTCCGGCAGGTCTTTTCCCACACATTGTCGTTGTATTCGGGAAATTGTCTGGCTATATGCTTACACTTCAGTGGATCGGACGTTTTCAAAATCTGCTCGCAAAGGTCAAATCTGGAGAACATCGCAGCCTTTTGATACATCATAAACTGCTCGGAATGGACATAATGGATCCCTGCATAATCGAATTCTGCAGGATACCAGTTGCTGAAACAGCCAAACGCTTCATACTCGTGATAGAATCCGATGATTTTATTGGTTCCTTCAAAATCATGAGACTTATGAATATGCTCACCTTCAATCTTCGATAATGCGGCATCATAATATGATTTAGTCTGATCGTTAAGCAGAACCCATTCGATTGTGTCCATCGCATTCGGATGGGTTCTAACAAATTCGCAAACCGCATGAACGGCCACATCAGCGGCTTTATCGATCGGATAAGAATAAACGCCAGTAGATATTGACGGAAAAGCAATGCTGCGGATCCCGTTTTCCATTGCCAACCGCAGCGAATTCATATAACAATTTGCTAACAACTGTGCTTCGTTATGGTTTCCGCCATTCCAGACCGGTCCGACAGTGTGGATCACATATTTGCACGGCAAATTGTACGCCCCGGTAATCTTTGCCTCACCGGTTTCGCAGCCATGAAGCGTTCTGCATTCTGCCAATAATCCTTTTCCCGCTGCACGGTGTATTGCTCCATCAACGCCGCCTCCGCCTAGCAAAGTTTTATTTGCAGCATTTACGATTGCATCCACAGAATCAACTTGGGTAATATCATTTTTTACGGTTTTTATTGTTGTTTCTCCAAGTTCCATAACAATCTCTTTTTTTATTCTGTATCATTGTCGTATTTTCGCCATGAATCGACCAATGCTTTAGCGTCAGATATAGAGACCTCATGATAGTGGCTATTGGTTTCATCTTTATCAAGGAAACATGTGGCAATTATTTCCTGTTCTTCGGGCAGAAAATCATTGAAAAATGAATCTTTATCGTAATGCTCGATTATCGATTTTATTTCGACATCTGCTCCTATATATTTTCTACACAGCGAATAATTAATAATCCAGCCTGAGTTCCCATTACTACCACTCCATATTCCCCTGGTTTTGCATACAAATTTTAGGAGGAACCGAGGGTTTTTGAGCTTTTCCGAAAAATATGAATTGCAGCTCTCTTTATCGAGCTTTTCCCATAATAATATAATATAGCCCAAAGAAGGAGCATCAAAAAGCTGTTCTGTATCTTTTAGTGAATTCATTTTTTGAATGAAAAGAGTTTCAAGTGAATCCAATTCATTATCTGAAATAGCGATTTCAAAGTTATAGGTTTTATCAGTTTCAATTCTTCCGAGCCGTAATTCATATAAATAAATAAGAGAACTTATTGCTGGAAGCTCATCAACTGAGCATGAAGATAGAAAAACCTTAAGAAATGATATTCTGCTTGCCTTATCAGTAATAGCTATCAAAAGATCATCAATAATATGAGTTGCTTTCTCTTTTGCAGGTATTCTCAGCCTTTGGAGATCCGTTGAATTTATAATCGTTTCATGTTTTTGTAATAGTACTTTGACTATAACAGGAATTCTATCTTGTGGTATTTTGTCATAATACTTTGCTACCTCATCCAAATAGAAAGATATCTTCCCTTGGTTGTTCATATTCTCAATAAATGCGGCCAACATTTTATCTGACATATGAAAAAGAGATTCCTGAATTTTATAATCCGGTATAGGAATGTTATTCGGGTCCATTTGGAAATACAATTCAAATCTATCTTGAGATGCTATGCATTTTGAATCACGAAGATATTTTCCGTTATAATCCCAACGCCCACCTGAAGGATCTGTCATGATTTTGACCATAGGGAAAAGAAAACATAGAATTGGATAAGCTTCTTCAGCGACAATGCTGGCTTCACTGAGTGAGTTATCTAAATATTCTTTATTAAGCTTTTTACTATTATCCGAATAAGGAAATCCAAGATAAATGCGAAGAAGTGTTTTATTTGCTGCCATCCACCGATATAGCTTCGGATTATAAATTTCAATAACCGTAAGACCTAATAATTCCGAAAAATTAACCTCGTCATGCATCAAGTCATATTTGAATTGAAATGTATTGATAATTCTATTTACGTCACGTATTGTATTTATGTAAGGTTTTACACACAAATCAAATATTTTATGAAAATGATCCTTATCAAATTCAGCGATTTCATATTTG
>JAFRIR010000085.1 GCA_017432685.1 Flexilinea sp.
ACTCTGCAAAAGAGGCTTGGTAAGTGTTTTTGATTACTACATGGAGAGACATGCTTTGAAAGTAGATTGAACCGCCGTATGCCGAACGGCACGTACTGGTGGTGTGAGAGGGGAGCCTCTTAAAGCTCCCCTACTCGATTGGGCTTGACAACCTATACCCCTATAGGTATAATAATAGGTATACCCCTATTGGTATAGATTGGAGGCCAATTTGAATAAATTCATGTATCGATTGGAAGATTGGATGGAGGTCGGCGGTACGAAGAAGGATATTGTGCTACTTGTGATTGGCGGCATTTCACTTATCCTAAGTTTGCTTGACAGCCGGCTGAAATTCATTCCACTGCCATTTGATATCGCATGGGTTGCTATCATATTCTGTGGTATCCCAATAATATTGGAAGCAATCATCGGTCTTGTTACAAGATTTGATATTAAGGCGGATGTGCTTGTTTCTTTAGCGCTTATCGCTTCTGTGTGCATCCATGAATATTTTGCCGCAGGTGAGGTTGCTTTTATCATGCAGCTTGGTGCATTGCTGGAAGATCTTACGGTTGCACGTGCAAGAGCCGGGATAGAGAAGCTCGTTCATCTGACTCCGCAGACAGCAAGAGTCATTAAGGATGGAAACGAGAAGGTAATTCCTTCCGAGCAGGTGAAGGTGGATGATCTGATTCGGGTGTTGCCGGGTGAGACCATCCCTGTTGATGGTGTGATTACCTCCGGGCAGACCAGCATCAACCAGGCAGTAATGACTGGTGAATCCTTGCCTGTAGATAAGACTGTCGGAGATGAAGTGTCCAGCGGTACCGTAAATCAGTTCGGAGCTTTCGAGATGAAGGCAACAAAGGTTGGAAAAGACAGTTCTATTCAGCGCATGATAAGGCTGGTACAATCCGCAGATGCGGATAAGGCAAAGATCGTTGGACTTGCAGACAAATGGGCTACATGGATCGTAGTTATTGCGTTATCTGCCGCCACGCTTACATGGATCTTTACCGGTGAGATCATCCGTGCGGTAACGATACTGGTTGTGTTCTGCCCATGTGCGCTGGTGCTTGCTACGCCTACTGCAATTATGGCAGCAATTGGGAATGCCACTAAGCATGGTTTCCTTGTCCGGGAAGGTGATGCGCTAGAAAGACTGTCCAAAGTCACGAAAATCACTTTTGATAAGACGGGAACTCTAACCTATGGTGAGCCAAGGGTTACAGCGGTGAAATCAGTGTCGGAATATACTGAAGAAGATGTGTACAGGCTGGCTGCTTCTGCAGAGAAATTATCTGAACATCCGCTTGGCAAGGCGATAGTGAAGTCATACGGAAAAGACATTCCGCTTCCGGCAGACTTTCACATGGAACCGGGTGAGGGGGTTACGGCTAAGGTTAACGATATTATTGTTCGTGCTGGAAACGAGAAGATGATCAGAAACGCCGGGCTTGATCTTCCGACATCGATGGATATCACAAGATATCTGGATCAAGGAAGTACGGTTATCTATGTAGGAGCAGATAGGAAAATTACAGGTTATATCGTTCTGTCAGATACTTTGCGTGAAGAAGCTGGTGAAATGATACAGAAGACAAAGGCTATTGGTATCATACCTGTTCTGCTGACCGGAGATAACGAACAGGCAGCAGGTCATATCGCGGAGAAACTTGGTATTGAAATTTTTACAGCAAACTGTATGCCAGAGGATAAGCTGAAAGAGATTGGTGACCTTCAGAATAGTGGAAACAACGTCTGCATGATCGGCGATGGAATCAACGATGCACCAGCTCTTAAGAAGGCAAATGTTGGTATTGCAATGGGCAGGATCGGAAGTGATATTGCCGTAGATGCAGCCGATATCGCACTTGTGGATGATGAGATCAAGGAACTGCCACACCTTTTGGCTTTATCAAAGAAGATGATGACTACGATAAAAATTAATCTGACATTTTCGATGGTGCTGAACTTCCTTGCGATCACCTTTGCGATAACAGGACTGCTCGGACCTGTCATCGGAGCACTTGTACATAACGCCGGAAGCGTAGCAGTAATCATAAACTCAGCTTTGCTGCTTAAATGGAGAAAAGAGTCATGGTAATTGGAATTATCGGTATCATCATCGGACTGATGGTATTAGGAGCAGGTATTTATTATCTAATCATACCGGAAAACCGGTAACGTATACGTTGGAGGAATCATCGCCGGAATATTGGCATGCTGGATCGTGACCGGCGGTTCTTCTTTTCTGTAAACAGATCTGCTGCATAAACTGCCTGCGCATCAGACGGAGGCAGTTATTGATTTAATGGCTGTTATAAAGGGAACGAAAAAACGAAATCTCAGTCAAATACGGACTTATCGCATGGCTCTATCTTACTCATCCGGGCGTTTAGGTCGACGGTATCATAAGGAAAATGGGACTGTAACCTTCTTTGAATACAGGAATCTTACTTTCTACAACTTTACAAAAATGAGAGGCTGAAAAGGAATTTGACATCACGTAGTAAAAGGGTTATAATGAGAATATACAAATAAAGAGGTGCCGCCGGGAACGGTCTGGCCTTCCTAAACAACATTATTGAAATAGTCGCTTAGTTTTCCAGAACCGGTGGCGGCTATTTCTGTTTAAGAGATTTTTCATCAGTACTTTTGTCGCGACAGATCCGGTATCCCAACATGAAAACTGAGACTACCAAACCGATCACGGCAATAAATTCACCGAATGTTAACATCCCGCTGCCACCTCCTTTCCGGTCGGACTCGATGCTTTTGCATCGGTACTTTCCATACACAGAGGGGCTAAACAGTCAGTCCCTCCGTGTAAGCCCGGAAGGCCAGTCCGTCCACTTTCTCTGGCGACACCTCTATTGATTATATCATGTGAACGGGAATCCAAATCCGGTTCACCCGTTCTCAAAGGGGCATCCGTCCGGCTCAAAAAAACTTTTAAATTACCTGAAATAAGACAAACAAAAAACAGCCCCGCTGTGAAGATTTTGAGCGAGGCTGCTTTATTCAGATCACTTGTTTTCGATGATTTCAGTCTGATTTTCTGTGATTCAATCGTGAATCTTATTTGACAACACCTGACGGACGAAATCAGGATCGAAATGTTTGGTGCGGGTTCCTCCATATCCCATATTCAGCGATGAGATCTGTTTCATTTCCTCTTCCGAGAGTGCAAAATCCCAGATATTGAAATTCTCTTCAATACGTTCTTTATGGGTCGATTTCGGAATAACGACCACGCCTCTCTGAGTATTCCAGCGCAAGACGACCTGGCTGACCGTTTTCTCATGCGACGCTGCAATCGATTTCAACATTTCATTTTCGAAGACATCATACCGTCCGCCGCCGAGAGGAGCCCATGCTTCCGGGATGACACCATAGTATTTCATTGTCTCGAGTGCGTCTTCCTGCGTAAACCAGGGATGCAGCTCGACCTGGTTTACAGCGGGCCTGATTTTTACCGTTTCACAGAAATTGGTCAGGATGTTCGGATAAAAATTGCTGACCCCGATCGCACGGAGTTTCCCTTCCGAATAAGCCTCTTCCATTGCCCGCCATGCGCCGAAGTAATCCCGCAGCGCCTGATGAAGCAAATACAGGTCAAGATATTCAAGACCAAGCATATCCAGAGACCGTTTTATTCCTCCCTTTGCGGATTCGTAATCCATATCCTGTACCCAGAGTTTTGACGTGATGAACAGTTCCTCACGTGTCACCAATCCTTCAGCAATTGCTTCACGGACGGCTTCGCCCAGAGCCTTCTCATTTCGATATACAGCCGCCGTATCAAAAAGACGGTATCCGGTTCGGATCGCATCCAGTACAGCCTGTTTGCATATATCATGATCCGGAACACGAAAGACTCCGAAACCTTCCATCGGAATTTTTGCACCTGTATTTAAAGTCAAATACTCCATACAGCACTCCCTCTGATCAAAGATCACTGCCCGTATACTTCTTTGGCGAGATTAAAGACCGCCCAGGCTTTCGGCCAGCCTGCGTAAAAGGCGGTGTGGGTGATGATCGCGGCCATCTCCTTTTGTGAAACGCCATGCTTTTTTGCGTTCATAATATGAAATTTCAGAGAACTGTCCGTGATCCCCTGCGACATCAGAGATACAACGGTGATGATGCTGCGGGTTTTCAGATCGATATGGTAGTAGGAGAATGTGAACATGTCCACCGTTCCTTCTTTCAGGATCTGCAGATCCTCCTCACGGATATCCAGTCTGCAGTTATGTTCCTTCCACAATCGTTTGGAAAAAGGTGCATATTCTCCGCGGCATTGCACATCCGCGCAGTAGAAGATGTTTTTCTGCCACAGCTGATTGCAGTGGATCACGTCTTTGGCATCGCAGGTAAAGGGCAGATTGGTGGATCCGTTGATCATGCAGCCGATCATGTTATCAGGATTGATCTCATGTCCGGCCTTGACCGCCAGAGCTGAAGCGACCATCTGGTTATGCAGGATCTGATAGGCGTCTTCAAAATCCTGATCCGTGGCTTTCCGTCCGCCCAGTTTCATAAACTGAACGGTGTTGTTGATCTCATTGAAGGTGATCCAGTATTTGACGAGATCCTTGAATTCCATAAACAGTGTTTTGGCGTATTTCACATAGAGATCAATGGTTTCCCGGTTTTTCCACCCGCCGCATTTCTCATCGATATAGAGCGGGGTATCAAAATGCCAGATCGTTACCAGCGGTTCGATGTTGTATTTATGAAGTTCTTCAAAAACACTGCGGTAATAGGCGAGCCCTTCCGGATTCGGTTCCGCTTCGAGGCCGGTCGGAAAGATGCGGCTCCAGCTGATGGACATTCGGTAGAACTGAAAACCCATTTCAGCAAACAGAGCGATATCTTCCTTATACCGGTGGTAACCGTCGGCTGCGATGTGGTTGGGGTAATGGTATTCATCCAAAACTGCATATCTTTCATACGGATATAGTCAAATTTGTCAACATCAACCGGTTCCAGAAGAAGACCAAAATCAATGATCCCTTCATCCAGCATATCTTTGATATTATCGGCGTTATTCGTATGAAGCTGAAACTCCACCTTTGGATATTTCTGTTTGAATGCCGCCATGATCTCCGGCAGAATCCGGGTGGAATACAAACCTCCGCTGCCGATGGATACGATCCCGCCGATATCTTTTTTCTGCGCAAAATCATTCTCGATTCGATCCATCAGTGAGGAAAGCTCCTCTGCCCTGCGTTTCAGCATGATCCCCGCATCGGTCAGTTCGAGTTTCCTGCCCCTGATGAAAAGTGTTGTTCCCAGTTCTTCCTCCAGCTGCTGGATCTGGCGGCTTAAAGTCGGCTGGGTAATATGAAGGACATCCGCCGCTTTGGATATGTTTTCCTCCTGAACGATCGTAAGAAAATACTGCAGGACTCTGATTTCCATAACTATGCCTTCTTTGTATATAACAGCAATCTTTATTCCAAATTTATTTGTTGATGTTCAAAGCAGTATTTGCAGGCATGGGTGCAGCCTACATAGGGATTGACCGCAAAATCTGATACAGGTAGATTCGTCTTCGTCATAATATCTTTGACTTCAATTTCTTTAATTTCCATCAGATATGCCTCATCAAATACCGACTAACCAATCATTTTCTCAAACCGGAACATACCCTCCGGGAACTGTTCATCTGTTTCATCCCCAGCATCCGGATCATTGGGGTCTGGATAATGGCTGTTATAGAATTCCACGATATGGAATCCGCAGCGATTGACGTAAAAGTGAATGTTTCGCTTTTCGAAGTAAGGCGTGACGGTTCCCCAAACCTTAACCTCCGGATGAAGTTTTTCTATCGCGCACCAGGCAGCATATCCGATGCCTTTGCTGTGAGCTTTCGGAGTATGGCTTTCTTTCCATTAGGGAGAATTGCATGAACGTTGCAGCGGCCTTCCATCAATAAGTGAAGGTACGTCAGCGGTTCTTCCTGCCTTACGATATATTCTCCTGATTGGAATTCGAAGATTTTAAATACATCTTTCGAATACCCTCTGAAATATCGGATAAAAACATCCTTTGATGCATATTTCTTCAGGATCAGATCATTTGTAATATTTTTCATATTCTCCTGAAAACCGGAAATATTTCCTGTTTTTTATTTTCACTTCTCATTATACTATTCGCAGAAAGAGAGGTGAAGACAATGAACACAAAAGTGAGAGTCATTTCGGATTGGAAGCCGGCCCGGTTCATGATGTAACCCCAATGGCATATGTTGTTCATCCGGGCCTTTTATCATTCTCTGATCGACGCGATACAGGGTTTACCTTATTTACCGGGCTGGGAAAAGGACATTTATCCGGCTCCCGATGTGTTGCAAACCGAGATCGGTGAAGGGAACTTCTATTTTCTTAGGGATCAAGACAGAATTGCATCCGGGATGGTTGTCAATCAAAAATGTAATGAAGAATACCGGAATGCAAAGTGGCCGGAGGATTTGAAACAGGAACAGTTCATGGTGATTCATATGCTCGGTGTTCATCCGGATTTTTCCGGCATAGGATTTGCAAAAGAGATGGTCAGATATGCATTGAAAATTGCAAAGGATGCAGGAATGAAAGCGATGCGTCTGGATGTTTTGAAGGGAAATGTACCGGCAGAGAAACTGTATATAAATCTTGGATTCAGTTATGTCGATAGTATTCCGATGTTTTACGAAGATACCGGCTGGACAGAATTTGAGCTGTATGAGATAAAATTGTAAAAGGATTAAAAATATGGTAATAATGTAATATTTCGACGCAGGAACTTGATCACTGCCGTTGAATATCTTTTTCCGCGGCTATCTCATTCTGACTTATAATATCATAAAAAAAAGAGGATTGGAATATGAAACTCAGCGCAAGAAACCAGTTCCAGGGAACTGTTACAAAGATAAATGAAGGCGCCGTAAACGGAATCGTCACACTCGATGTTTGCGGGACTCCTGTCACTTCTACGATTTCGCTTGCTGCGATCCATGAGCTGGGGCTTGAACCCGGGAAAAATGCTTATGCTGTCATTAAGGCTACTGAAGTCATGGTCGGGAAGGGCGCCCATCTGCCATTGAGTGCCCGGAATCAGTTTCCCGGAAAAGTAATCAATGTTGAAAAAGGGGCGGTAAATTCTATCGTAAAAATCGCAGCACTCGGAAGCAATGTCATCTCGGCTACCATTTCCAATGCAGCGGTTGAAGATTTAGGCCTGAAACCGGGGGATGATGCACTGGCAGTCATAAAAGCTACGTCCGTCATGATCGGCATTGATTAGATAAATAAAGTATCTTATCGCTGAACTACACAGAATGGATTTCCGTCCGGATCCTGGAGAACCGCATAATCCGCATCCGGTTCGTAATTCCATTCCTTTCTTGTCGCACCAAGTTGGATCAGTCGTTCAACTTCTCTTCTCTGATCATCGGTAAACAGGTCAATATGATGTCGTCTGGGTTTAGGCGAGCTGACCTTATTCAGGAAAAGCTGGATCCCGCTGCCGGATTTCGGTATCAGTATTGCCCATCCATCCGATTCCGGATATTTCAGTTGATAATCCAGTGCTTCACTCCAAAATGAAACTGCCCGATGAACATCCGTCACACCCCAGACAATTGATCCGATTTCGATCATATTCCCTGCCTTTTATTCCAGTAATTCACCTGCTACATCCGCCAGTTCATAACTGATTACATCTTTCATGTCTTCCAGCCTTATCTCTACATGGTAACTGTTCTCACCTGTGCCGAAGATGATTTTTTCAAAATTACCGGCTGAGGTGTCGAAATAAAACCTGGGAGAAAGGATGGGGCGGGCATCTGCTTACGAATCAGGTAGATCCGCACAATTCCCGCTGGACTGATCTCGGAGACATGGAATCGCTGAAATACACCGTCGCCTATCCCGTGTCTCCGTTTATCTCTGTTTTTGTGAAATAAGGAAAGGCGGACATATGAAAAAACACCTGAAGGGCCAGTTTTACCTGGCATTCCTGACGCTTGCCGTCCCTGTCTTTCTTCTGATGATGGTCGTTGTTGTGGATTTCGGCAATTTCCTTACGATGAGAAGCATGGCAACATCAACAGCCGAAGCCGCGACAGGAATTGGCGGACCGGTTTAGAAAAAGAGTATCCTATTCAAACTGCTCTTTCAAAATATCGGCAAATTTCTGAATTATTTGTTCTGAATTATCCTGTTTCCAGAAAGCGAAGTATTTTCTGGTGACAGGATTGTTCTTTTTATACAATGGTATTCTTGCAATTGAAGTATCGAAATACAAGTCATCGCGAATTCCTTCGATTGGCAAAAAACCTCTTTGAGATACGACCATGATCCTGGCATCCTGAAGAGTTTCGGCAAAATCGAAATGTCCCCTGAATCCAACGATATCACGATAATATGTTTCTTCATTTTCCTGCTGATTTTTACCGGCAACTAAAATGCAGGTCGTGTTTTTCAGATCATCAACATCGATAAATTCCAGTTTCGCCAGGGGGCTTCGGGAAGATACTTCAATATAACAGAGACTGTCCACAAGTTCATAATTTACATAATCCACAGAAAGAGCTCTCCGCTGATCATTCAGCACCAAATCAACATGCTCATCACGAAGCGCTTCATACAGATCTTCATGGTTTCCGTTGATTACATCAAGTTTTACATCCGGATATTTTTCTGAAAAATCAGAGATTGCGTTCTGGAACTCATATCCACCGTAGCATTTCAAATAACCGATCCGGAGTATCCTGCCATTTTGCCCGGCTGTTGTTTTAGTTTCCCGGATGACCCTGTCAAGATCATTCAGGAGAATCGTGCATTTTCGATAAAATACGTCACCAGCCGGTGTCAGCGAAAAAGTCCTGTTATGCCGATTTAAAAGGGACAGCCCAAGTTCTGTTTCCAATGCTTTTATCTGCTGTGAGACGGCTGACTGCGATATGAAGCATTGTTCAGCTGCTTCGGAAAAACTTCCGGTATCCACCACTTTCAAAAAATATTCTATCTGTTTCAACAGCATATCTGTTCCTCATTTACAGCAGAATCTGCGCGATTCCTATAAATATTTATAAGTATAACTTATAAACAACTGCCGTTTTTCAGATTGATAAATAAGCATAAACTCCTTATACTTTAAATGTAAATTGAACGGAAAAGGAGCAAAATACTATGTCAAAAACACTCGTGATCTATTATTCCCGTAAAGGCAATAATTATGTAAACGGAAGCATTAAGAATCTGAAAAAAGGCAATACCGAAATCGTTGCAGAATATATTGCTGAAGCAGTCGGCGCGGATCTTTTCGAAGTGGATACCGTAAAACCCTACAGCGCTGATTACATGACCTGCACGGAAGAAGCTAAAGATGAACTCCGGAAAAACGCGAGACCCGAATTAAAGGTGTATTTGGATTCTGTTGATCAGTATGACAATATCGTCATTGCCGGTCCATGCTGGTGGGGAACTTATCCCTGCGCGGTCTTCACCCAGTTGGAGAAGCTCGATTTCTCCGGTAAAAATGTTTTTCCGGTCATGACCCATGAAGGCAGCGGTCTTGCCGGTTCCGCTCAGGCTTTGAAGAAGTACTGCAAAGGTGCTGTTGTCGGCAATGGGCTGGCGGTTCATGGGGCAGACGTTGTCAGCTCGAAAAATGCAGTTGAAAAATGGGTAAAAAGCAATCTGAAATAAACAAACTGAGAAAGGTTCAGCGTTTACTGGCATGGAAGATGAAGAGCTGATTCAAACCGCTTATATCGAAATGTACAACGGGATGATCCGCAAAGACAGATTCATCCTGGAGAAGGTACTGGACGAAAACTTCATCCTGATCCATATGACAGGGATGCGGCAGACCAGAGAATCCTTTATAAGATCCATACTCACCGGGACTTTGAATTATTATTCGGCCCGGCATGACAAGATAAAGGTTGAGATATCCGGAAATACCGCATCAATGATCGGGCAATCGGTCGTTGATGCAGCTGTATTCGGAGGGGTGCGCAGCACCTGGTGTCTTGCCCTGCAGATGGACGTTCATAGAGTAAATGAAAGCTGGAAGCTTATGGGTGCCCGGGCTTCCACATGGTAACAGCAAGGATGTGTAATGAAAACAAACAGTTATTTTCCTGAAATAAATGGCAATTTCGGCTTCGGCTGCATGCGTCTTCCGATGAAAGGCGGAAAGGTCGATTATGCCGAATTCAGCAGTAAAACATTTGAGAGGTAGATATGAAAAAAGATGTAATGATCGTGACCGGCGCGGGACAGATCAGTATGGCAATCGCCCGCCGTATCGGATTTGGTAAAAAGATCATTCTCGGTGATAAAAGCATGAAAAACTGCGAAACCATTGCGAAGATCATGAATGATGCCGGATATGATGTTATCCCGTTTGAAATGGATCTGTCGGACCGCACATCCATTCAGGCGATGATCCGAAAGGCACAGGAATTCGGCGAAATAAAATTCATGGTCAATGGCGCGGGAGTCTCACCCTCCCAGGCTCCGGTTGAGGCGATACTGAAAGTCGATCTTTACGGTACTGCGGTCCTGCTTGAAGAAGTCGGAAAGGTGATAGCCGAAGGCGGAGCAGGTGTGACGATCTCCAGCCAGTCCGGATGGCGCATGCCGCAGCTGACCCCGGAACAGGATAGGGCTCTTGCCATGACTCCGACGGAAGAACTGCTTTCTCTTGATTTTCTGCAGCCGGAGAACATCCGCAATACGCTTCATGCCTATCAGATGGCAAAGCGCTGCAATGAGAAGCGTGTCATGTATGAATGTGTCCGCTGGGGAGAACGAGGCGCGAGATTGAACGATATTGCTCCCGGAATCATTGTTACGCCTCTGGCAATCGATGAATTCAACGGGCCGCGAGGAGATTTCTATAAGAATATGTTTGCCAAATGTCCTGCCGGCAGACCGGGAACCGCGGATGAAATGGCAAATATCGCGGAGCTTCTGATGAGCAACGCGGGCGCATTTATCACCGGTTCCACATTCCTTGCTGATGGCGGCGCCACTGCAAGTTATTACTACGGACCTTTGCAGCCGTAAGAAGAAGGAGATTATTGAAATGAAACTTTTACAAAAAACTGCTGTATTTTTGCTGGTGTTTGTTCTGCTGATGGCGGCAGGGACTGTCTGTGCTCAGAATGAAACCACCAGTGATATTCTGGTCATTTATTTCTCCCGTACAGGAGAACAGTATACCGTGGGCGTGATCGACAAAGGCAACACATCCATTGTCGCTGATATGATCGCTGACGCTACCGGAGCGGATATGTTTGAAGTTCTGCCTGAGGAAGATTACTATCCGTACACATATAATGCTTTGACGGATGTGGCGTTAAAGGAACAGCGTGAAAAAGCCCGCCCGGCCTATCAGAAAGAAAACCTTCCGGATCTGACACAGTACAGCACCGTCTTTATCGGGGCGCCTGTCTGGTGGGGAGACTGGCCGATGATCATGTATACATTCTTTGAAAATGAAGATCTGTCAGGGAAAAAACTGATCCCGTTTACGACGCACGAAGGCAGCGGTCTTTCCGGTTTTGACAAAAAACTGGCTTCGGCAGTTCCCGGTTCCGATGTGCTTGACGGATTGGCGATACGGGGAAATGACTGTCAGAATCGCAGGGATAATGTCAGAACTGCTGTAAATGAATGGCTTTCCAAATTAGGATACTGATTCCCGGATTGCAAAGAGACAGACATCGTACGATCGATTCGCTGGAGAAAGGGAAGAAATGAAAGTATTGCTGTTAAAAGGGAGCCCTCATACAAAATGATTTGAATAAAACCGGACGCATATCATTGGATGGGGCAGAACAATCACAGAAATTATCACAGAATCATTATTGTCGAAGAGTTCTTTTCGAAGCATATCGGTGAGAAATGCTGGCATAGAATACAAACCCTGCTGTTTTTATTCATACAAAAAAACAGAGCCGACTATTTTTCAATAGTCAGCTCTGAGATTACTCCGGTTTCTTGTTACTTTTCGCAGATCTCGTTGACCCAGTCAATAAATGTTCCGGTGGTTTCCCCCTCGCTGCTGCCATGGGGCATGTTCCAGACAAGATGATAATTGACATTTTTGCCAAGCATCTGTGCCGCGACTGTAATAGTATAGCCGATACCAAATGATGTGTGCTGATCAGCGGTTCCGCTGCGTACACGCCAGTATTCAGCCGGATCAACCGCCTGTAAACCATTAATCCCGAGCATGATCTCGGTGGCGTTCAGCAGGTTCGCCTGCTGCTCAATGGCAGCAGCGCCATCACCGGTGAGTGCTTCTGCTATATAGTTATCCACCTGCTCGGCGTTAAAGCCATCCAATACTGAAAGCTCTTCATAATTGTCAAGAAGGATCTGCGCAACACTCTTTGAAAAGTGAGTTTTATCTGTATCCGGCGTTCCGAATGCATCATTTTCCGCGGATTTGTCCAGCGGGTCAAAGCCGGGAATTGCTTTGTTGCGGCTGTTGACCAGACCGGTGCCGATCATAAATCCGGCCATATCTGTTACCTTCCAGCTTCCATCCCCATTTTGCAGGAGCCAATTATCCGCATTTGAATAAGCAGAAGAAGGATCAATTTCTCCCGCGTCTGCCATTGCATTCAGAGCCGCGGAGATATTGTTCAGAATGGCTTCATAGAAACTTCCATCCCGCAGGTCAGAAAGTGTCAGTGCGTTTCCTTCCGCATCCTTTAAACCAAGGCTGTTGAGATAATCAACGAATGCGGCAGCTTCCAGTTCCTGAAGACGACGGTCAAAAGCAGTAAAGGAGCTGCCATAGGTGCCGCCTGCATCAGCAAGATCGACCCACCACCAGGCATAAGCGAGGTCCGCGTCTTCGATATCAGCAATCGGACAGTAGCATTGAGCCGCAAAAATATTGTCCGGATATGCGCTGGAATAGCTTCCGTCATCATTTTTCGTTACTCCAAGTGCGCCGACATTGTAGAGATATTCATAGTACTCAGGCATATTCCCGGAAGCACCAAAGATGGAACTCATCTGTCCTCCTCCGGATGTTCCGATCGAGATAATACGGTCCATATTACCGGGGATCACATCGGTGTTGGCACGAAGAGCGATGACGCCTGATTTCAGATCGACCACCGGCATTGGAGCTTTCCCGGTATGGATATTGTTTTCATCCACAGCATCGCGGCTGCGGGCACCGGCTGTCACATAAACAAACCCCTGTTCAATATAGGAAGTATCAACTGATCGCGGAGAACTGGATCTCCATCCGCCGCATTCATTCAGATAAACTACAGGGGCAGTATCCGCGGTATAACCGTTAACAGTTGCCTCGTGGTTAATGCCTGTAACTGCGCCGCTTTCATCAACGTTCAGATACGCAGACGGAACATAGATCAGCATTGTCTGGTTGGAAAGATTGGTGATATTGGCATTCATATAAATGCCCCGGTAAACAGTGCCGCCTCCGCCGAATCCACCCATTCTTCCGCCAAAGCCGCCCTGCCCTCTTCCTGTCATGTTCCCAAAATTTCCTTCAGGCATTTGTCCGTTCGGCATTCCGTTTCCCATGCCGCCCCGTTCTTCATTGTTTGCTCCGACATTGATAGCAGCTTCCTGCTGTGAGATCGGTTCTCCGTTTTCATCTACTGAGGCAAAAGTGTAATAACTGCCATCATCGCTTGGGATCCACGCATATACACCCGCTTCGATCCCGGCTGAGAAATCAAGATAAACAGAACTGTCGATCGTCGCGTTGTCAATCGCTGCAGCATATACCGAGGCATCTTCAGCCATGACGGTACCTGTAACAAAGCACAGGACGATCAAAATCAAGAGTGAAATAATTTTGGTTTTCATAAAAATCCTTTCTGTATGATTTGATAAATAATCGTTTATCTATTGTGATAATTGAAAGCATTTCTCATTGCTGGAAAAGCCAGTCACGGACAGCCTCGATCTTATAGGCATAATCAAAAGAAGTCATATGCTCGCCGGCACCGCCGGAGGCTGATGCACCCTCTGCCAGGGTGGTTCCCGCTGTGAAAGTCACAAAATTTGCAGAATTTCCTTCGCTGAGCATAGCGGCAACGGCCGCATTCTGTTCTTCTGCCGGATCCTGTGCACCCCATTCCGCATGAGTGTAAGCTGCGCCATCCGAGTCGAAAACAGCCAGAAGTTCCGATTGTCCGGCTGAAGCTTTCGGATCACCGGCGGAAACAATGTAAAAAAATGTCTTATCCTCAAGGATGTTCAGTTTGCTGTTGTCCCACTGGCTGCCTACAAACAAAGATGCGGCAAAGAGATCCGGGTAGGTAATATTCAGATAGAAGGAGGTCATTCCGCCCATAGACTGTCCCGTGGTATACAGCCTGTCCGGATCGATGGGATATGTCTGAAGCAGGTATTGGATGTAGTGGACTGCCGCTTCGATCTGCTCGGAATGATTGAAGCTGTCATCTACAACTGTATCCGTGAAAACAGGGACCACAACGAAGCACGGATGTTTTGCCTGTTCCTGCTCTGCTGCCCAGATCAGGCCGCCCCATCCCTGCGTCAGAACGTAGTCTGTTCCTTTTCCGACGACACTGGAATCCGGAATGAACTGGATCAGCGGATATTTTTCATTCGGGTCATAATCAGCGGGAACAAAGAGCCGGTATTGCAGTGAAATCCCTGTTTCCGGATCATCCCAGGTTACCAGTTGGAACTTCGGAGCGACTTCGGTAATCATTGCCTGAAGTTCAGTATCTGCTGATTTGTCTACAGCTCCTCCGTTTCCACCTCTGTTTCCGCCTCTTTGGCCATTGGGACCTCCTGCTGGTCCCTGAGCTGTTACCGATGAAATGCTGATCAATACTGACAAAACTGCCATGAATAATAATTTCTTCACTTTACACCTCCGTAACGATTATTCGAAAAATTTATAGAGTTTTCAACAACAATTCAAATTATAAAGCCCGTGTTTGTATGTTTTCCGAATCAAATTACACAGAATGGATGGAACATGGTCTTTTTTGAATCTGTTCAAAGCTGTAGAAAAGGGCCATGGAAGGCTGTAATAATGCTCAACCCGATTATTACAACAGAAAGATTGGGAAAAGCAGGGTATGGAAAACGGGGTGATGACACCCGGCTTCTATGAAATCGTAACTGAATATGAAACCAGTTTTGCCGAAGCCGATAAGCGTACCCATCTGCCCGAAGAGCCGGATATGGCCGCGGTCAGCCGTTTCGTTGAGTCCGTCAACCGCAGGATCGTTACGGAGGAGGTTCCATGAGAGATATACCAAAAGAAATACAGGAAAATCTGAATCCGCAGATGCCGCTCATCATCGATTTTATCCGCAGCGAATGTGCGCGGCAAAAAATCATCTCCGAGACTCTGCCGGATGACCACAAACATAACTTCACGGAAATCAATCAGGCTTTCCGGGCGGCTTTGGAATCGTAAACATTAAATCAGTGATATCAGGGAATATCATATTGACACCGGCACCGAAGCTATTCCCGATTTCACCTTTGACGAGGAATGTCTGGATTTTACCGAAGATTTCATCGATTATGAATCGCTGCGTCATTTGTTAGAATCAGATTAGAATAGGCGGAAGGATTTGAAATCCGGGGAGAAAAAGGGTATTATCTTAATTGAAGAAGGGAGTAGCCAGCCACGGAATGTGGAGCCCCCGCCGTCAGTACGGTGATCGATCACCCGGCTAAGCATAACAGGCGAGACTTTTATACGGCAAACGCTGTGATCGATTGCTCAGTCCTTCAGAATTCCTATCTCCGTCTAAGATACGAAGTTTGCAATTGAAAAGAGCGGTACAATGACCGAATCTGAACTGTATAAAGAGCTTGGAGCCCTGACTAAAGACAGGGATAAATGGGAGGAGAGCATTCCGTATCTTTCGACTCTCCTGAATCATGAATCCGCTAAAATCAAAGCAAAAGCACTTTGGATGTTGGGGGAGATCGGACTGGTTTATCCACTGTCGGTGCAGAATCATGTCGACGAAATTGCTTTTTATCTGGACAGTCCGGTGCCGCTCTTGCGTGAACGCGCAGTCAATGCACTTGGCAGGATCGGCCGTGGCAGCTATCAGGTGATCGAACCGTATTGGCCGGAATTGTTCCGCTTTGCTTTCGATGAAGAGCCAAAGGTTCGCTTGAATTTCATCTGGGCGTCGGAAAACATTGCCACAAATACACCGGAGGTTTATGGTAATTTCATGCCGGTTTTTGAAACACTTTTACATGATTCGGATGACAGGGTACGAATGGAAGCACCGGAGATATTCCGTGTACTCGGCAAACGAAGACCGGAATTTGTTCGCCCTTATGTGAACCAGCTGCAGAAAATATCGGAAACCGACAGCAACCGCGTCGTGAGGATCCACTGTCTGGGAGCAATTAAGACAATAATTCAATAGCATAAAGCGGGGATAAATGCTCATAGAGATAAAGTGTTTGGAAACAGATGATGAAATCAATGGGAAAGCCTGTGTTCATTGACAGGCGTGGAAGGAAGCATAATATCTATGATTAGGGAACGCTTCCTTCAGGCACTTCGGTTCCCTGTGCGGAGTTCCCGGTGAAAATGATAAAAACAGCAAGCATAGCTGACAGAAAAACGGTAAGTTTATACCTCATGGTTACTCCCTTCACGTGTAATATCATTCATCCGGGAAGGATACAAAAATACCCCGCAGTAAATGCGGGGCTTCAGATTTTTTCAGAGATTTCGCTCAATCGGACATTTTCAGAAATCGCCCAAACCTCTTTTCAATGGCTGCCAGTGTTCAGAAATTTTAAAAATGCTATAAACATTTTCAGACAAATGATGATGAAGGAGAAGACATGCATCAGCAGACCGGTGATGATATAGAAAATGATCAAAAACCATTTTTGTTTTTTTGTATACCAGTCCCGAAAAATACAGAGATGGATAAGACCGTCGAGCATAACATTCCTCCCTGAATCAATTCACCTTCTGATCAAACAACGATCTAAAAATCCGTAATCAGCCGGCTATTCCGATTTCGGCATAGCTTTGTTCACCAGATTCGGTATATCCAGACCGATGCCTTCAGAGATCTGACTGACAGTGGTCATGACGTCTTTCACCAGGCGGGTACTGTTGCCGTCTCCGTACATTGTGATGCTGCCGACCTTGTTGAGCGGGGCACTGGCTTCCTTGACGATATCCGGAAGAGCAGAGAGAAGCATTTCCAGTTTGCCTGCCTCATTCAATTTCGCCATCGCTTCAGCTTTCAGTTCCAATGCTTTGGCTTCTGCAATACCGATTGCTTCGATACCTTTCGCCTCCTCTTCCATGGCAATACGCTTTGCTTCCGCAGCTTGTGCTTCTTCATATTTCTTTGCTTCAGCAGCCTGTTCAGCAGCATAGCGTTCCGCTTCGGCTTTCTTCCGGACATTCGCTTCCAGTTCCCGTTCCTTCAGCTGAACCTCTTTTTCGCGCAGCTCGATCTCCTTCTCGCGGCGAGCAATGTCCGCTTCCGCACTGGCAATCTCTATGGAACGCCGCTCAGCTTCTTCCTGGATTTTGTATGCCGCATCCGCTGCCGCGCGTTTCTGATCTTCCTCAATCTTGAACTGCGCCCGGCGGATGGCAAGGTCTTTATTCTGTTCGGCGATGTTCACCTCTGCAGCGACCTTTGCCTTGTTGCTCTGATCCGAAGCCTGCGCCTGTGCGATCGCCACATCCCGTTCGGCATTCGCCTTGGAAATCGCGGCATCCTTGCGAATCTGGCTGATGTTTTCGATCCCGAGGTCTGTGATCACATTGTTGTCATCGATGAAGTTCTGGATGGTCAGATTGACCACTTCAAGTCCCATCCGTGCCATCTCTTCCTGAACCGATGACTGAACCTTCTGAGCAAAGATATCCCGCTTCTGGATCAGTTCACTCAGTCTCATCTGGCCGATGATCTCACGCATGTTCCCTTCAATGACCTGCTGGGCAACATAGCCAATATGGTCCGCATCCTTGTTCAGAAAATTTTCCGCTGCCAGTACGACAAATTCCGGGCTGGAGGCTACTTTGACATTTGCAACCGCATCCACATTGATGTTGATATATTCCGAAGTCGGAACACTGGAACTGGTCTTGATATCTACCTGGATCAGATCCAGGGCGATCTCATCCACCCGTTCCAGAAACGGGATGCGGATGGTGCTGCCGCCGATGACCACACGGGGTTTCCCAGAGGTTTTTCTGAACCCGGATATGATCAGCGCCTTGTTTGGCGGTGCTGTCAGATAAGTCGTCTTGAAGAATACAACAATAAATAAAATGGCGGCCACACAGATGACCGGTACAAACACAATTGTTTCCATAAAATGGCTCCTTTCTTTTCATTTTTTTTACTGATTCGACCAAGAGGAATTCCGCCGTCACTCAGTGATGCTCTGAATGATAAATGACTCCCGTCATTTGCTTCATGGATGTATCTCAATCATTACGGTAGTCAACTTTTTCCGGAATGCAGCGTTCCAACTCTGCTTTTGGAATACTCAAAAAGATATCCAGCAATTCAGCGTCCAGCTGTGTTCCTGAAACTTCTTTCATAATTCTGATTGCTTCTTCATGAGTCAATGCTTCTTTATAGGACCGGCGCATTGTTATTGCGGAATATGTATCTGTTATTGAAATAAGACGGGCTGCCAATGGAATACGGTCACCAGAAAGTTTGTAATAACCTTTTCCGTCTATCCGTTCATGGTGATAGAGAATCCAGGATTTAATATTATCAAAAGAATGGAGCGGTTTGAGAATATTGACGCCAACCGCCGGATGTTTTACGACGACTTCCCATTCTTCAGGATCCAGTTTCGCCGGTTTATTTAAAATAGCTTCGGGCACACCGAGTTTTCCTACATCATGCAGCAAAGCAGCATATTCAAGACTGACTGCATTCAATTCATTCTTCAAATGTTTCGGCAGATGCCGGTAGAAAACCATCGTCAGTTCCTGAACGTGCCGGCTGTGACCGTTCAGATACGGGTCTCGGGCATCAATTACTCCGACCAGTACTTCAGCTACATCAATACTGCGTTCTTTGGCTGTCTCTATCAGCCTGAACATCACGGTTTCAACGATTGTAACAAATATGCTTCCGAAGAAAAGGATAAATGCCATCATCAAATCAGGATCGGAGAAAAAACCGACAAACAGATATCCGATCAGGAAGAAAATCAGAAGTATCAATGCCAGATTCATCCAGAACTGATCGCGTTTTTTTCCTGATGATAGTACATCCTGAGATGTTTTGAGAAATCTATAATAGCGATAGATATTCCGGACCATATTCAATGCACCGGCAATGATCAAGACCAAAATTATAATATCCATCTGCTTTTATACTTTCCTTGTAAAGCTTGATTAATTCCCTGCTTTGCTAAAGAGGGAGAGAAACAAGAATGATTTGATTAATTGTATTCAGTATTGGAATATCAGATTTTCGAGTACCATAAAATATGATATTTATTGCAAAAGTGTGGTAATGTCTGAGAGAACCATAAAACTTTGGTATCACAACTTGTAATATATCACTTGACAAGTTACATGTAATATAGTATATTACATGTTGTCAGGCAAACCTGATAAAGAAAATTACAAGGAGTTTATTATCATGAAAATTGCAGTTGTAGCAGCAAATGGCAGAGCAGCCGGAAAAATCATCGAAGAAGCGGTAAACAGAGGTTTTGATGTAACTGCTTTCGGACGCGGTGCGGAAAATAAAACAGCGGCTTCCAATTATGTACAAAAAGACATCATGGATCTGACAAAAGAAGACCTCGCGGGTTTTGACGCGGTTGTTGACGGTTTCGGTGCA
>JAFRIR010000086.1 GCA_017432685.1 Flexilinea sp.
CTCATAATGAAATATCGAAGATAAAATCAGCGGGTGAACAGTTTTCCGGGAGTTGTTCATCCATTGAAAAAGGTTCTTCATATGGTCCGGGACCAGACGGGGCGGCGGAGCGATGAAGATGCAGACATCTCCCTGAAAAACTCCTTCTTCATGATTGCGAAATGCACCGGCATCCGGAATGATTTCGCCAGTCATAATTCCATGTACTTTTTTCAGATCTTCAAGCGAATAAGGGTCAAAACTTCCGATCATTTCATAAGCCTGATAGGCATTCCGAACTTCCTGGATCTCTTTCCATGGACCGATTACGGTTTTTCCGTCAATCACTCCGCGGACTTCCTCCAGGGAAAGCGAATTAGCTTCGATAGCCACAGAGGCATGAACCGATCGGATACGGTTATTCCGCCGCAAGTGCGGTTTTGAGGCAAATGCATGATTTCCGCTGATCGATCCGGTTTTTTCCGAGATCTCTGCAGTCAGCATCAGCATTTGATCTGTAAGGTTATAAGGTGGCTGATAAGTTTCCATTGAAACAATTGATCCTTTACAGACCCAATTATAAACGATTATTCATCATATCTGCATCTTGTATGTTATCTTGTATGCTTTCTTGTATGTTTTTTAAAGCCCTGATTCCATAGAATATTGCTGTCACATTTATGATGTAGTCTGTTTACGGAAAACCCAGCTACGAATTTCCAGCCTCCAGATGATCGTGGACGGCCTGGGCGAGGTCGGGATCGATGCCTTTGACGAGGCAGAGTTCCTCAATGGAGGCATTGGCGATGCCGTCGAGGTCGCCGAATTTTTTCAAGAGCGCCTTGCGCTTGACCGGACCGATGCCTGGGATCTTTTCCAGCGTCGAAGCCAGACCGGCTTTGGTGCGGCGGTTGCGGTGAGCGGTGATAGCGAAGCGGTGCGCCTCGTCACGAATGCGCTGCACCATGTAAAGTCCCTGGGAATGCCGCGGCAGCAGGATCGATTCCGACTGATGGGGCAGAAAAAGCTCTTCTTCCCGTTTGGCAAGACCGACAACATGGACTTTCTCCGTCAACCCATGCTCTTCCAGCACCTCGACCGCCCGTCCCAGCTGTCCCTTGCCGCCATCCATGATGATCAGGTCCGGCAGCATGGCAAAGGATTCGTCTGCCTTGCCTCCGGTTTCGGCATTCTTTTCTTTGGAGGATTCCCAGCGTTTGATGCGCCGGGTGAGGACTTCTGTCATGGACTCAAAATCGTTCGGTCCTTCGACGGTCTTGATGTTGAAGCGGCGATAGTGGGATTTCGCAGGAACGCCCTGCAGGAAAACCACCATGGAACCGACGGAATTTGTTCCCTGGGTGTTGGAGATGTCGTAGCATTCCATGCGGTTGGGCGCCTGGGGAAGCCCCAGCGCGTTCTGAAGCTCAGCCAATGCCTCATTTTGTTTGTTGGTATCGTTGGTCCATTGGGTCTTGAGCGCTTTGAGCGTCTCAATGGCGTTTTCAGTGGCCATATTGACCAGGTCTTTGGAAGCCCCCATTCGGGGAACCTTGATCTCGATCTTTTTTCCGCCCCGCTTCTGGCGCAGCCATTGATGGATGATCTTCGTCTCTTCCAGGTCTGTCGGCAGCAGCATCTGCGGCGGAACGGTTGCTGCCTGGTCGTAATACTGGCGGATGAAGGCTTCCAGAACTTCTGAATCTTTCTCATCCGCGGTACCCTCCAGCACAAAATATTCCTGCCCGATCAGCTTTCCGGAGCGGACAAAGAACATCTGCACGCAGGACTGGTCTTCTGCACGGGCAATGGCGATCACGTCCGAGTCGATATCTTCCGAGGAGACGATTTTCTGCTTCTCAACGACCCTTGCGGCTGCCTGGATCTGGTCCCGCAGCATGGCCGCCCGTTCGAAGAGCATTTTATCCGAGGCTTCCTTCATCTCCTGCTGCAGCTTTTTGATGATCTCGTCAGATTTCCCGTCCAGAAAATCTCCGAGGCTTTCCATCATGCGATGGTATTCTTCCTGTGTGATCGCGCCGATGCAGGGACCGGAACACAGCTTGATGTCATAGTAAAGGCAGGCACGCTGATCGTTCCCGGTCAGCTCCCGGTCGCAGGTGTAATAGGGAAATACCTTCCGCAGCATATCGAGGGTTTGCCGTACAGCCCAGACGCTGGTGTAGGGGCCGAAATAGCGCGATCCGTCATGGGTCATGCGGCGTGTGACCGTGACCTTCGGATACGGATCCTGATAGCTGATCTTGATATAGGGGTAGCGTTTGTCGTCCTTGAGCTGGATGTTGTAATGGGGTTTGTAGCGCTTGATGAGGTTCATTTCAAGGATGAACGCTTCCAGCTCCGATTCCACCACCACCCATTCGATGTGGTCAATGTGCTTCACCAGCTGCCTTGTCTTTTCCGTGTGCCCCGCGTCATTGACAAAATAGGATTTCACCCGGTTGCGCAGGTTGATGGCTTTGCCGACGTAGATAATTTTGTCGTCGGCATCTTTCATCAGGTAGCAGCCGGGTTTTTGAGGCAGCGTCGCAAGTGTATTGCGGATGGAGTCGTTGACTTCGATCATCTTTTCTGAACCGGTTTATTGCACACTGATCAGAATATTTCCGCTTGATTTACTCAAAGCTTCGGCTGAAACCATGTAAGATCCCGGCTCGATATCATATTCCTGTTTTTCATTGCCGCTGACGGTCAATTCCAATACCGCATCTTCCCCTTTTACGGCATTTTTCAATTCATTGGCGGCTGCATCCATACCCAAATCAAAAGGAATGAATTTTATCTTGATTTCACCTTTATCCAATGCCGCATCGATGAAGATTTTTTGTCCTTCTGCTGTTTCCAGGGAACCTGCTGCTCCAAAGCTTCCTTTCGAAGCGTTTTTGGCTGTAATTTCCGCATTCAGATCTTTGTTGACAGTAACAGAAAAATTGATTTTCTGACATCCTGTAAGGACTGTTGTCAGAATGAACAATATCGAAAAAAACAGAATTCTTTTTGACATCCTTCGATCTCCTTTTTCAAAAAACTAAAATTATTCTACGATGTACAAATCGCCATTATTCACCAGAACTGCTGCTGATGAGCCGTCAGGTGATGAGGCGATGGCCATAATGCGATCCTCTTCTTTTTCGCACACAGGAATCTGTGCAGAAAGTTCAAAGGTTTCCGGATCGATCCGATAGACACTATTCACATCCGACGCCCAGAGAACGGAACCGTCATTACAGAAAGAAATCTCATTCGGAGAAGTTTTTCCAAGGAGCGTGCGGCCCAACTCCTTTCCGTTCACCGGGTCAAAGAAAATCACCGCGCCGGCTTCATAGTCATCATTGATGATCCCGACCGCAAGACGGCTGTTGTCCGGTGAAAGCTCGTAATCCGATATAAAATCCCACAAAGAAACAGTTTTTCCAAAGGTCCCGTCCATAACGTTTTGAACGGCAAGGGTTCCGCGGGAATGCCAGACAACTTTCGTTCCATCCACGGAAAGGGTGGAATCATAAACCGGGGCGGCTGTTTCAAAACCGGTCAGGTCATGGACCGCAGTGCCGTCTTTGGCGTCATAAACGACTGTTCGGATCTGTTCGGCTGAATCTGCCAGTACTTGTGAACCGTCTTTGGATACAGAAACAGAAAGCATCTGGAATCCCGGTTCGATGGTTCGAGCCGCCTTTTCTTCACTTCCCGGTTCATAAATATAAATCGTTTGCCAATCAGGGGAAAGGGCTGCAATAACGCCGGTCTCACTGAGCGATGTGAAAGAATAACTCTTGCCGTTCAGTTCAAAAGTATTCGAAGAATCGGGAGAAGAGACTGTAATATATGCTGCGGCATCTTTTGATGCAAGCATCAGCACATCACCGGATTCATTCCAGACCATCCGGTTAACCGGCTGTGTAAGATCAAGGCTTACTATAAGTTCCGCTTCCTGTGTCTGGGCAAAAACTCCTGTTACAGTCAGTAAACAAATTATCAATATAGGCATGATCCGTAAAAATTTCATATACTTTTCTCCTGTCTGTTGTGTTTAAAACAGAAGGCGCTCAGCGCCTTCTGTGACTAAATTCATTATGTTCCGGATCCGAATCAAATAAAAGACCTTCAAATCCCTTATTTCCTGATCCTTATTCCTTTAGGGAACCTCTAAAAATCCCAATTTTTCTCTGTCCCGAGGAGATTCAGAGATTTTATTCTCTGAATCTCCTCGGGAGGTTTCCGGGGGCTGCCGCCCCCATACCCCCGCCCATTAGTTTTTAGAGGTACCCTTTAGAAGAATGAGAAGCGCTTCTTCTTTTCCTCTGCTGGAGATTCTTCGGGCTCATTTTTCGTTTCCGGTTCTGGTGCCGGGGTTTCCTGAGCTTTCGCTTCTGCGGCTTCCTTTGCCGCAAGTTCTTCTTCCATGGCGGTTGGCATGGCATCCAGCGCGGCTTCTTCCATCAGTGTGTCGATCTCGCCGCCGGATCCGGGCATTGCGTAGGGCATGGCATTACTCATCTTGTCAACCAAACCTTTATAGGTATCCTTGGATTCCTGAGTTGCATCCAGTTTGATTTCAAGTTCCCGCAGTGCAAGATTGATGTTATCGCGAGCTTCGACTGCTTCCTTCTTTGCCTGTTCGGCTTCCTGTGTGGACAAGTCGGCTTTGTTCAGCGCTGCATGAAGATCATTGATTTCCTCTTCAGCCTTGGTCTGTGCCTGTTCCAGTTTTTCCTTGGCATCTTCGATTTCAAGAATTTTCTGACGCAGGTCTTTGTTGCTGTTCTGAGCGTCGATCAGGTTTGAGCGGTATTTGGAAAGGTTATCTTCCAGTTCAGCCATTTCCTTACGGTGTTTGGAACGCATTTGACGGTTCCTGATCCAGCCTGGGATCGTCAGAATGGAAATAATCAATGCTCCGATGGCCATGGCGATCAATAAGAACAGAGCCAGCGGCTGTTCAAATTTCCAGGCCATAAATTGTACTGTAACAATATTCGGATTCTGCAGCGCAAACATCACCGCGAAAATAGAAACGATCAGGGCAAAAATGATCACAAATTGCATAAAAATCCTCCAGGTGCGCTCATAACGAGCGTTTGTTCTCAAATGATATCGTGTCTGCACAAGACACTTCAGTATTACTATTTTATAGTATTTTTAAAAATTATGCGGTTTTTCGTTTCTACTCAGTGTTTTTTTATGAAACTTCCATTTTTTTTCGCTGTCTGTTCAAAATCAGAAGTGCGCAGACACACAGGATCAATCCGCCTCCGAATAGCATTTTGATCATCAGACTTCGCCGGGCAGCAGCAGCCTCTTCGGCGCTGATATATCCTTCCGGGATCGTCATGCTGTCATAGGATTCTGCGGCCTGCATGATTTTCCGGTCTTCTTCCTGACGCATCAGGTATTCGATGCGCGGGTTTCCTCCGCGGACACCAAAGGACGGCATGACCGCGTGATAGGATTCCTCCGCAGCTTCGCTGTAATCACGTTTATCCAGAACGATTTCTTCATCATAGAGTGACAGGGACTTTGCCACAGGCGCCGCGTAATCCATCTCTTCGGCTGCCATGGACTCGACATAGGCGTTTTCTAAAGGTTCAGTTTTCGCAGACTGCTGTGCCCGGACAAGCGGGAAGATGAAGGTGAATGCCAACGCCAGCGCACAGAAGGCAGCGGCTGTCCGAAAAACCGGGAACAGACGTTCCCACCAGGGTTTGGGACGGGCTTCTTCCGCCATGGCACGCGTCAGAATGTAATTCCGGGGAGGGGCAACGGTCGGCAGCTCTTTGACCATTGCTTTTACTTTCATCAAATCGGCAATTTCCTCACGGATCCCGGGAACTTCTGTCATCCGTTCGGAAAACTTAACAACATCTTTCCGGTCCAGCTCCTGGTCCAGATAGCTGTTGATGAGTTCATAATCTTTTTGAGAAAGTTTTTCAGTCATTGCACCACCGTTCTTTATGCCCTTAACGAAGCTCCCTGCCTAAAAGTTTCCTTTTGATTTCAAACAATCGCGCATCCGCAATCGGGCACGCAAAAGACGGCTTTTCACCGTACCCAACGGAACATTCAGCATGTCCGCTACCGACTGATAGTCCATTTCCTGGATGTCGATCAGCAGGAACACTGTGCGGTAAACATCCGGCAAAAATTCAAAACAGGATTTGATGGCTTCCTGACGGTCCATCCGTTCGATTTGTTCAACCGGAGATTCGGAAGGGTCTATCAGCCAGGGAACGTCTTCATTTTCTTCGTCGCTGTCCTGTGACTGGGGAACGAGCTCCTGCTCCGGGTGTCGTTTTAACCGCCGCAGTTCATCGTAGCAGGCATTGATGGTGATGCGCAGGATCCAGGGCTTGAAAGAAGATCCGCTGAAGCTGCTGATATGTTTCCAGGCATTGATGAAAGCTGTCTGTGTGATGTCATCCGCGCGGGCGGTATCACACATGATCCGCAGGGCAGTGTTGAACACAGCCGTCTGGTAATAGGTGACCAGACAGTTAAATGCCTCAAGTGACCCTTCAATGGCCATCTCAAGATACTTTGCCTCGTTTTCAAAAGTGTCGTTCATCAGACGTTAGATTTTTTGACCTTAGACATTAGACCTTAGACCTTAGACGTTAGGGATTACCTTCTTAACTCTTAACTCTTAATTCTTAACTTCCAGCTGCCACCGACCACCGGCCACTGATCACTAAACCCTACACCCTAAACCCTATTTCAGTTCTCCCCAATTGGTTCCGCGTTTTGCTTCCGTCAGGAGCGGAACTGCAAGTTCCGTGATGTTTTCCATCACGCTGCGGACCACATCCTGTGTTTCATCCAGTTCTTCTTCCGGGACCTCCAGCATCAGTTCATCGTGAACCTGCAGCAGGATCGAAGCTCGGAGACCGTGATTTTTCAGCTCCGCGGGCAGAGCGATCATGGCAGCTTTCAATATGTCTGCGGAAGTGCCCTGTACCGGGGCATTGATCGCCTCGCGTTCTTCCCGGTTACGTAAATTGTAATTCATTTCCCGCTTTAAATTGGGAAAATAACGTTTTCTTCCTGCAAGTGTCCGGACCCAGCCCTGCTGTGCAGCCGTCAGGCGCAGCCCGTCCAGGAAAGATTTCACTTTCGGAAATTGTTCAAAATAGGCTTTGACAAAGGCAGAAGCCTCTGATGGCGTCAGTCCGGTGGATTTGGAAAGTCCGAAAGAGCTCATGCCATAGATCAGCCCAAAATTGATGGCTTTGGCATGACGGCGCTGATCCTTTGTGACTTCGGAAATGTCACAATGATAGATGGCGGCTGCTGTGGCCGCGTGAATGTCCTGTCCGGCTTTGAATGCCGAGATCATGGCTTCATCACCGGACATGTGAGCGACGATGCGCAGCTCGATTTGACTGTAGTCCACTGAAAGAAGTTCCCAGCCCGGAGCAGCGGTAAAGGCGGTGCGGATCTGTTTCCCAAGCTCGGTTCGTGTCGGAATGTTCTGCAGGTTCGGTGAAGAAGAGGCCAGACGCCCGGTTACGGTACCGGTCTGGTTAAAGGAAGTATGGACACGTCCGGTGTTTTTGTCGATGCTCTCCGGCAGCGTATCGGTATAGGTACTCTTCAGCTTACCGATCTCACGGTATTCGAGGATCTTGTCGATCACCGGGTGTTCTCCGCGCATTTCCTCCAAAACATCGGCTGCTGTTGAGTAATTTCCGGAACTTGTTTTCTTTGCAGTACGGGGTGGAACCAGCCCCAGCGTATTGAACAGAGCCCCCGCAAGCTGTTGTGTCGAGTTGATGTTGAAGGGATAGCCGACCAGGTCATAGATCTCCTTTTCGAGACTCACCAGACGTTCCGCGAGATCTGCCGACATTTGTGTCAAGAACTCACGGTCCAGCAGGATCCCGCGCATCTCCATCTCCGCCAGTACCGGGATCAGCGGGATCTCATAGTCTGTGAAGATGTGTTCTGTCTGTTCAGCCTGCATCTTCTCCCGCAGGATCGGTATCAGCTGCAGCACCACTTCGGCATCAGCAGCGGCATAGGGTGCTGCATCCTTCACCGGGACCCGGTCCATAGTGATCTGCTGCTTGCCTTTGCCGATCAGCGTTTCGATCTCTGTCATCCGGATACCCAGCAGCGCTTTTGCCATCG
The DNA here is from genome assembly GCA_017432685.1 of Flexilinea sp. Lineage (GTDB taxonomy): Bacteria > Chloroflexota > Anaerolineae > Anaerolineales > Anaerolineaceae > Flexilinea. Next base: position 8,125 of record JAFRIR010000086.1, read on the forward strand.
GTTTGAGGCCCAGCTGCCGTGATTCCGGATCCAGGATCCAGCCGGCGATCATGGAGTCAAAGCGGATGCCTTTCACCGGTATGCCGCAGCGTTCCAGCACGATGATGTCATATTTGACGTTGTGTCCGGCTTTCGGGATGTTGGGATCCGCAAGAACCGGTCCAAGCCTTTTCCGGATAACGTCCAAAGAAAGCTGTTTTTCTTCACCCGTGTGACCGACCGGAATATAATATCCCGTTTTCGGTTCAGCCGCTAAAGAGATACCGACCAGATCGCAGGACATTGGATCCACGCCGGTGGTTTCCGTATCCAGTCCGATCATTTCAGCCGTGTAAAGTTTTTCGGTCAGCTCATCCAGCGCCTCTTCACTGTCAACGATGACGGTATGGTTTTCATATGGCTCCTCTTGGGTTGCCTCGGGCATGTCCTGCACGCCGAACAGGGAGGGCTGTGCCTTCTCTTTTTGATAATTTGGCGCCAGTTTCCGCAGTTTTGGCAGCAGCGTGTTGAATTGCAATGTCCGGAACAATCTTTCCATGGCGGGAAAATCGATGTTGGCAGTGGATGCTTCCTCAATGCGGAAATATTCCGGCAGGTCGGTGCGGATGCGGGCCAGGTTCTGGCTCAGGTAGGCGCTTTCTTTGTTGTTTTCGATCTTTGTTTTGACGGCCCCTTTGAGTTTGTCGGTATTGGCGTAAATGTTGTCCAGTGTGCCATAGCTTTCCAGCAGCGTTACCGCGGTTTTCGGCCCGATGCCCGGGATACCGGGATAATTGTCAGAGGGATCACCCACCAGGGCTTTGTAGTCCACCACCTGTTCCGGGGTCACGCCAAGAAAATCTTTCACCATTGCAGGGGTGTAGTCTTTGGCATCGGAAAGTTTGCTGCCGGGCAGGGAGACCACGATGTGATCGTCTACCAGCTGCAGCAGGTCCCGGTCTCCGGTGATGATCTTCACGTCATAACCCTTTGCTGCCATTTGTTTGGCAGTGGAACCAAGGACATCATCTGCTTCAAATCCTTCCACCTCGAGTCTCGGGACACCCAGTGTATCTACCAACTCTTTCATGCGGTCGATTTGAGGGCGCAAGTCATCCGGCATTTTTGCCCGGGTTCCTTTGTAGGCGGGGAACAGTTCGTTGCGGAAAGTTTTCCCGATATCGAAGGCTACCGCCAGGTAGTCCGGGTGGTTGTTTTCCAGCAGCCGCAGCAGGATCGAAGCAAACCCATAAGTACCGGCAGTCGGTTCTCCATCCGATGTGGTCCAGCGTGACGTATCCTGTCCTGCTGTAATGGCGAAATAGGCGCGGTAGGCGATTGCATGCCCGTCCACAAGATAAAGGGTCTCTGTCATCTCTAACTCCTCTTTGTTACTGCTTCACGGTTTTTACCGGCTGAAACTGCCTGAACGATAAACTCATCAGAAAAATCCCGGTCAGCCGGGCTGACGAAACAGTTCGCCGACCAGAATCGCTCTTTGTTTTGATATACATGGCTGAAGCATACCGTATCTTCCAGATCATCCCGGAATTCCCGGGCGATTACCTCAGTAGGATCATCGGCTCTCAACTCGGTCTGAAATTGTACAAATCTCGGACGTATCCTCACTTTATCCAAAGGTCTTTCCAAACGGACAGCGCTCATCAAAAGGCAGCGTTGGATCTGGCGTGATATCCGGCTGTTGATCAGGTTTTCACTCTTTTTGGGAATAAAGGTGAAGGTAAGCCACCCTGTCAGCTTTTCGGCTGCCCCGGCTTCTTCTCTGAACAGGTCGTCGACCCGGATGAAGTCTGCTTCCTCTGAGTACTCATCTACATCAAAAAAAATCAGTTCCGGCGGTTCTTCCTGTCGGATCTGCTTTTTTCTTACCGGGAACTGTTCGAAATCGCGATCTGTTTCTTCCATTTTTCATTATTTTATCACAGGTCAGTCTTAAGGGCAGATGTGCTTTGGAAAGAATTAGAAAATGTTTTGGTGTTTTCTTTTTGTCTGCGTTGTATGAAGCCTTCGGATATCGGGTATAATCAAAATAACCGGAACAAGAAACGGAGGAAAGTCTTTGGAAATTATCAATTCTTTATTTGGGGCCCCGTTGGGATGGATCATGCGTCTTTGTTATGACATCGTTCATGATTATGGGATCACGATCATTCTGTTCACACTGATTTCAAAAATTATTCTCCTTCCGATTTCTTTGCTTGTCCAAAAAAATTCCATTAAAATGGTGAAACTCCAGCCGGAAATTGATGAGATAAAAAGTCTTTACGCCGGAGATAAAGAACGAATCGCCGAAGAACAGTATAAGTTGTTTGAAAGGGAAGGCTACAGCCCGGCTGTTGGTTGTCTGCCGACAGTTCTGCAAATTCCGATCATTCTTGGTTTGATTCAGGTGATTTACCATCCGCTTCAGCACCTGTTTCGGGTCGCGAAAGATACAGCTGCCGCGGTAGTTGCGTTTGTCGGTAATATGCTTGGTACCGTATTCAGCGGCAATTCCGCGGAGCTGCAAGCCATTGAAGCTCTCCACCGTGATGAAATTGCGGAAGCGGTCCGGAATGCCGGACTGCTTACTCCGGAAACGATTGAAAAGATCCGTGCTATGCGTCTGGATTTTCTGGGTATCCGGCTGACAGAAACTCCTTCCATCAAAGAACCTGGGATCCTTTGGATCGTTCCGATCCTTTCCGCGCTCAGTGCTCTGGCTTTGTGCCTTTACCAGGATCGGGCAAATGTACTGCAGCGGGAGCAGGGGAAGCTGCAGCAGTGGGGTATGACCATTTTTCTGGTTCTGTTTTCGCTGTATTTTACGTTTCTTGTCCCGGCGGGGATCGGAGTTTACTGGATCTGTTCCAATTTGATGGCGATCATTCAGATGATGATTCTGAACCGGATCTATGCACCTGAAAAATATATTGACTATGAAGCCAGAAAAGTCAGGAAAGAACGTTTGGCGGATAACAGTGAAGAAGCCGCTGCCAAACGCGAGGTCGAACGAAAACTCAGCCTGCGGGAACATGAAGATATGAACCGCTTTTACAACACACAGAATAAATTGGTAATGTTTTATTCCGAAAAAAGTGGTTTTTATAACTATTTTGCCGAGATCATTGAATATCTTCTTGCTCATACGAAGATCATGATCCATTATGTCACCGGAGATCCGGATGATCAGGTATTCCGGATGAATGAACCCAATCTAATTCCTTATTATGTCAGTGATCGGAATCTGGGTACGTTCTTCGCGCAGCTGGATGTCCCGATCGTAGTAATGACGATGCCGGATTTGCAGACCTTCCACATCAAACGATCAGTTGTAAAGAAAGATATTGAATATATTTATGTCTTCCATGGATATGGGAGCACGACGATCCAATACAGAAAAGGCGCATTTGACCATTTCGACACGATTTTCTGCATTGGGCCTTATATGATCAATGAGATCCGGGAAACAGAGGCAAAATACGGATTGAAAGAGAAGAAGCTGATCAAACACGGGTACGGACTGTTTGACCGTCTGCTCCGTGAATATGATCAATTGCCGGAGAAACCAAATGATCCACGGATGATCCTGATCGCGCCATCTCATCAGCCCGGCAACATTCTGGAAAGCTGTATTGATGAAATCATTGAAAATCTATATGCTGCCGGATATAAAGTGGTTGTCCGTCCCCATCCTCAATTCGTCAAGCGAAATCCGGATTTCATGACTGAACTGGAGAATCGTTACGCTGAAAAGATCGGAGATCGGCTCGTGTTTGAAACAAATTTCACCACACATACCTCTGTTTACACGGCGGATATGTTGATTACTGATTGGTCCGGAGTTGCCTGCGAATTCAGTTTTGTGACGAAACGACCGGCACTATTCATCAATACACCGATAAAAATTATCAATCCGGAGTATGACAAGTATGTAAACAAGCCGGTTGAGATTGCCTACCGTGATATCTGCGGGATATCCATTGATCCCGGTGATGTAAGTAAGATAGCGGATCACGTTTCTGAAATTTTTGCACGGGAAAATGATTTTCATCAAACCATCATAAATTATTTTGAAGAAAATGTATATAACATTGGTCACAGCGGACAAAACGGTGCGAAATATATCATTTCGAGCCTGAAAAACAGACAGTAAACGGAAGTTTGAAATTGAAAGGATAAAAAAATGACAGCATTATTTTTCTTTATCGTTGCTTTTGCGATGTTTGGGTCTTTTTCTCCCGCATCGGCATATATTGATCCGGCTACGACATCTTACCTGCTGGAATTGATTGTCGGTATCGTTGTTGTGGGCGGCGCTGCTTTTGGATACTATTGGCGGAAAATTAAGAATAAAGTCAGCAAAAACGATGAAACGAACTCCGGTGTTTCGGTTGAAGAACAGCTTTCCGGTATTGATGATGATGACGAAGATTAAATAAGAATGCTGCAAAAAACGAAATCGTTTTTCACAGGTAAACGTTCCTTTTCGAAGCGGCTCGTGCTTTCTGCCGGGCCATCTTTTGTGTTAAGCTTCATGCTGTTCTTTTTCGGACCCCTGGACCTTGCTTATGTAAGCAGGGATGACATTACCTATTCTCCTCTGGAAATTGTTCCTGTAACGGCACTGATCATGTTGATTTCCTTCCTGGTCCTGCTGCTCGCAGCTGCCATCCCGGGAGGGAAGATCCATGCCGGTCTTGTTTCTGCATATACAGGCTTCGGTATAGCCTTATATGTACAGGGCGCTTTTCTCAATCCGGATCTCGGAACGCTGGATGGTCATTCGATCGAGTGGACAAGTCTCAGCACGAGGATGCTCCTCAACCTTGTGCTGTGGTTTTTCATTGTGCTGATTCCATATCTGATCCACTATTTCAGCAACCGGAGTTGGCGCAGGTTTGTCTCAATGGTTTCTATGATTCTGATCCTGATGCAGGCTGTTTCCCTTTCCACCAAGCTTATCGATCAAATGCGTATTGACAGTGAAAATGCTGATAATTATTTGTTTTCCAAAGAAAACATGTTTCATCTGGGAAAAGAAAAAAACGTGGTCATTTTCCTGCTGGATACAGTTTCAAACAAAGATATTGAACAAATAACTGATGCTTATCCTGATATTTTGTATCAATTCAGAGATTTCACCCGCTTTGATAACGCAAACACCCGTTTTATGTATACTGTCCCTTCCGTGCTCGAAATTCTGACCACATTTGATCCGGATGATCCGGTTTTCGATCTGTACGATCATATTGACCGAGCGTGGAAAAACCCAAAAGCCGATGCATTCTATTCTGCTTTGAAAGAAGCCGGTTTTCAAACAAATCTTTATGTGTCAAAAAACTATATAACCAATAATCTCGGAGAGCTGCGGCCCTATCTATCCAATATCTTCGAATATAGTGATGATATTGAAATAAACCGGACTGCGCTGCTGAATTTATATAAATTGTCATTGTTCCGCTATTTGCCGATTGCTGCAAAACCATTTTTTGTCATATATACAGATGACATCAATCAGATCATTACAAACCCGAAAGCTTATGCCAACCAGTGGGATTTTGTGAAACAGGTCTATAATACCGATCTGGAGACAGGACCGGAAGAGAATGTTTTCAGTTTCTATTATCTTCAGGGAACGCACAGGCCATATACTTTGAACGAACGAGGTGAAATCACAGGCGATTACAGCAAACTGAACGTAACCAATATGGTAGATCAGGGCGCCGGTTTTTTGAATCTCGTCGGTCATTATTTATGGAGAATGAAAACCCTGGATATCTATGATGATGCGTTGATCATTATTCTGGCTGATCATGGCAGTACGGCCGGAAACTATTTTTATGATCCGCAGCCGATATTCTGGATCAAACCTCCTCACCAGCAGCAGGATTCAATGCTCATTACGCATGCACCCATCACCACACAGACCCAAATGCTGCCGACAATTGCGGAAATTCTTGGTTTCACGAACTTTGATTATGGCGATACTGTTTTCGATATCGAAGATGAACCTGTTGAACGCTGGACCAGGATCTATGGTTTTAACAGCGATTATCCTGCTACGGGGACTAACGAACCATCAAACGTGGTTTATGAATATCATTATACAGGTGACGGTAATGATTTAATCGAGGCGTTCCGCGGAGAAGATATGGTCATATATCCGATGACAAAAGGCCTCATTTACATGTTAGAGGAACATTGGAACAATGAACAGGAATAAACTAAAAAAACTCATCAAAGGAAAGCGTCCGTTTCCAACTCGGCTATGTTTCGCCTTTTTCCCTGCGCTCGCATTAAGCTCTACACTTCTGTTTTTTGTTCCGTTGAACATAACATCCTCCAACCGAAACAATCTGTCTTTTTCGGCTGTTGACATTCTGCCTGCTACCGCATTGTCCGCGGGACTTTCTCTGATGATCCTTCTTCTGATTGCGGCTATCCCCGGTGGAAAAGTCCATGCCTTTATCGTTTCTGCTTATGTGGGGATCAGCATTGCATTTTTTGTTCAGAACTCTTTTCTGAACACTGATTTTGATTCATTGGATGGTTTGGTGATCAATTGGAAAAGCTTCAGCACAAAGATGGTTATCAATCTTGTTGTCTGGTGCGCCATTCTGTACATTCCTCATTTGATCCATTACTTCTCCAATTGTTTCTGGCGTTATTTTTCCGTGACGGTTTCCATCATCCTGGTTGTAATACAGGTCGTATTTCTGGTCAAAGACTTGACTGGATTGCGGCAGAGTGAGACAGAACAACCGGAAAAGCTCTACCTGTCCGATGAAGAAATGTTTAGGGTTGGGAATGATAAAAATATCGTGGTATTTCTGCTGAACGAAACCAGCAGCAAGGATTTGCAGAGTATGTCGGAAAAATATCCGGAAGTAATGAGTGCTTTTCATGATTTTACCGGTTATGACAACGCAAATTCACACTATATGTACACGTTTCCTTCTCTGATCAACCTGCTTACCGGAGAAGAATGGGATAGTGAGACGGAAACAGTCCGTGATTATATGCATAAGGCATGGCAGGCTGATCGGACAGTTTCCTTTTATCAAAAACTTGAAGATGCAGGTTTTGAGCGGAATTTTTATCTGCATCTTCCTTATGTTTCAAACGATCCATCTGTTTTACTGGGCGCTTTTTCCAATTTAAAACAGGATCATGGGTTTGTCATTGATCGAGACGCTCAGCGGAATCTTTATAAAATGTCAGCTTTCCGATGCAGTCCGATCATGCTGAAGCCATTTTTTATGTTGTCTGTCTCCGATTTCAGTGGCATGGTCACCTGGAAAGATGCATGGAATGATGAATGGGATTTCGCTGCGGGTATGAATGAAAAACAGCTGACTTCCGGAAATATTCAGAACGCTTTCATCTTTTATTCTCTGCCGGGGTCTCACAGTCCTTATAAACTCGATGAAAGCGGACAGCTGAAGGATGTCAGTAATATTTCCTTTGATGTTCTGCAAACCGTTGGAAAGGAAGAGCAATTGGCAGGGTCCTTTACCTTGATCAGCAGTTATATGGATCAGCTGAAAGCCATGGGCTTATATGAAAAAACAGGTATCATCATTCTATCAGACCACGGCAGCAATACCGGAAAAAACACAGATCATCAACCGATATATTTTGTGAAAATGCCGGGACAGCAGCAGGAGACATTGGAAATGAAAACTAATCCTATCACGATCCAGGATTGTTTTTCAGCAGATGTTATAGCAATGGCCGGCGGAAATGGAAGCCAATGGGGTGTCTTGTCATCTCAGGTGCCTGACGAACCGGTTGAGCGATGGACGCGTACCTTCGCCAGAGACGATGCATTTCCTGTGATCGATAATGCGTCTTTCAATGTCATGCGCGAATATCGTTATGACAGGGACGGAGATTATCTCATTGACCTGTGGGTGGCCGGGAAATTCTCTGAGATACCGATGATTGACAGTTATTATTGATCAGATTCATTTGTATAGAGATGAGCACACGGAGGCGGTTTTCCTGTTGCCGCACAGTCGGCACGGGAGAACCTTCATCTATGCTGCGGTTTCGGGTGCTGACATTATGACGGGAAATCAAAAAGGGCGCAGGAGCGCCCTTTTTGAAATGATAGAGATTTTGCGTCTAAAGGAACGTCTTGACCAGAGCCAGCAGTACGCCGCCGGCGACGACGGAACCCAGCTGACCGGAGGTATTGGCGCCCATGGCGTGCATCAGAATGAAGTTGTCCGGGTCATCTTCCAGCGCGATCTGGGCGGCGATACGGCCGGCCATCGGGAAGGCGGAAATACCGCAGGCGCCGATGAGCGGGTTGATCTTGCCGCCGGTGATGATCTTCATCAGCTGACCGAACAGAACACCTGCGACGGTATCGAGGATGAAGGCCAGCAGACCAAGGGCCATGATGAACAGCACACCCCAGTTCAGGAAGCTTTCACCGGTCATGGTACCGCCAACGGCCAGACCCAGGAACAGGGTGGAGACGTTGATGATCTCATTCTGGGCAGCCTTGTCCAGACGGTCAACAACACCGGATTCTTTCATCAGGTTGCCGAGCATCAGCGCTGCGATCAGCGGGGCGGCATCCGGGGAGATGATGGAAATGGCGATGGTGACGAGCATCGGGAAGACGATGACGGCACGGTTGGAAACTTCACGCGGAGCATATTCCATGTGGATCTGGCGATCTTTTTTGCTTGTGAGGGCCTTCATGATCGGAGGCTGAATGATCGGGATCAGGGACATGTAGGAATAAGCGGCAACCGCGATCGGACCCAGCATATGCGGAGCGATCTGGGAGGCAACGTAAATCGCTGTCGGGCCGTCAATAGCGCCGATGGTACCGATGGAAGCGGCTTCGGCCAGTCCCCAGCCCAGCTGCGGGAAGAGCTTTGCCAGGATGCAGCCCAGGATCAGCGTGCCGTAAATACCGAATTGGCCGGCAGCGCCGAGGATGACCATCTTCGGCATGGCCAGCAGCGGACGGAAGTCGATCATCGCGCCTACACCGATGAAGATGAGGAGCGGAAAAAGTTCGGTGGAAATACCGGCATCATAGATGACTTTCATGAAGCCGACACCGGAGTCCATGCCCAGGTTGGCAAGGACACAGCCAAACCCAATGGGCAGCAAAAGGGTCGGTTCATACTCTTTGATGATGGCCAGTGCGATCAGCACAAAACCGATCACCAGCATGACACCGTTCTGCCAGCTGAGATGGTAAAAAGAGTCAAAAATACCGCTGAGATTCATGGTCGCTCCTCTCAGCCTGCGTAGGACATCAGAGCCTGTCCGTGAGTCACTGTGTCGCCTTTGCTGACGTTAACGGTGGCAACCTTGCCATCGCGCATGGCGGTGATGTTGTTCTTCATCTTCATAGCTTCGAGGACAAAGAGAACGTCACCCTTCTTCACAGACTGGCCGGCCTGTATTTTGACTTCCTGAATCACGCCCGGGATCGGGGCGGTCACGGTTTCGGCGCCGGCAGCGGGAGCTGATGCGGCAGATTTCGGGGCAGAGGCAGGAGCGGCAGCCGGAGCAGCCTGCTTGACAGCGTAGGACATCAGGACATCGCCGTGGGCAACGCTGTCGCCTTTGCCGACATTCACGGTCTGGACCTTGCCGTCATGCAGGGCGGTGATGTTGTTCTTCATCTTCATGGCTTCGAGAACAAAGAGAACGTCACCCTTTTTGACAGTCTGTCCGGGTTTGACATTGACTTCCTGGATCACACCCGGGATCGGGGCGGTCACGGTTTCACTGCCTTCAACGAAGGACTGGGCGGGAGCTGCGGAAACAGCGCCGGAAGCATCTGCGGTGACGGAAAATTCGGTCCCGTCCACGGTGATGATCATCGGATCAGCTTTCGGATTTGCAATTTCTACGGAAAAAGTTTTTCCGTCAACGGTTACTGAAAGATTCATTTTATCTCCTATTATGTTTCGTAACATTTCTTCAGGTTGTCTGTTGATTTCCGGTCTGTTATTGGTTGGACCGTGCATGGTACACCCGATAACTGTTGATTCCTGAAACCTGAGACCTTGCACCTGAAATATTCGTCAGGGCGGATCTACTTTTTCGCGATGACATAAGCGGCAGCAGCAGCGGCGGCTTTGAGTTTCTCATCGTCGTCCGCGTCCGCGGTTTCGATAGCTTCGGCTTCTTCCTCGGCTTCATCTTTCGGACCGTCTTTGACGAGACGGACCAAAAGCTCCATTACGCCCCAGAGAATGAGCAGGGAAACGAACAGGATGATCATCCCGATGAGGGTGATCTGCAGAGCCTGCCCGATCAGCGCGTCATTGTTGGGAGCTGCAGCGGCAACGGTTTCAGCAACCTGTTCGGCAGCTTCCGCAGTCTCTTCGAGAGCGGCTTGAAAAAAATAATGGACCATTCCCAATCCTTTCTGTCTGACTGTCAGTCAGCCCGTATAAAAATGCATCTTTTCGTTTTCAGGTTTGGCTGAGATGCGGAAAAGCCGGTAACCCGGAATTTTTATTTTTGAGAAGTCAAAATTCCCATTACATACTATTCTACCTCAAATAGTTTTTCCAACTCTTTCAAAGTTACGTCAGTTCCTGTGAAAAGAATTGCTGAAATATGTAAGCGTCATCTAACAAATTCGGAGGAATACGTTTATAATTTATATATAATGCGCAGGACGCGCGAATCGAATCAATTATTAGTGAGGGAGCAATGAAAAAACCTCTTGTTTTTGTTGTAATGGACGGCGTAGGCTTCGGGAAAGATCCTGAGGGAGATGCCGTAAAACAGGCGAACACCCCGACATTGGACTGGCTTCTGGCGAACTGTCCGAATACCCAAATCAAAGCACACGGTACCGCGGTCGGGCTGCCTTCCGACGCGGACATGGGTAATAGTGAAGTCGGCCATAATGCACTTGGCTGCGGCCAGATCTACTCCCAGGGCGCCAAGCTGGTCAATGACAGCATCGAAAGCGGCTCCATGTTCACTTCCGGCACTTGGAAGGAAATGGCTGCCAATTGCGTCGAGCATAAATCGACCATGCACTTCATCGGGCTGCTTTCCGATGGCAACGTGCATTCCAACATCAGCCACCTGAAAGCCATGATCGCGCAGGCAAAGAAAGACGGGGTGAGCAAAGTACGGGTTCACATCCTTCTTGACGGACGTGATGTTCCCGCAACTTCCGCCCTGCAGTATGTGGATGAACTGGAAGATTTCCTGACTGAGCAGCGGGACGGCGGCTTTGACTGCCGCATCGCCTCCGGCGGTGGCCGTATGGTCATCACCATGGACCGCTATCAGGCAAACTGGAACATGGTCAAAGAAGGCTGGGAAACGCATGTCCACGGTGTCGGACGCCAGTTCCCCTCTGCAAAGGAAGCCATTGAAGCCTACCGCAAGGAATTTGAAGTCATCGACCAGGATCTGCCGGCCTTTGTCATTGCTGAAAACGGTCAGCCGGTGGGCGCCATCGAAGACAATGACAGTGTGATCTTCTTCAATTTCCGCGGAGACCGGGCCATTGAGATCAGCATGGCATTTGAATATGACGATTTCGATCATTTTGACCGCGGCCGCCGTCCGAATGTCCTTTATGCCGGCATGCTGCAATATGACGGTGACCTCAAGCTGCCGAAGAAATTCCTGGTGGCTCCTCCGGACATCAAAAACACGCTCTCCCAGCTTCTGGTGGCGCATGGCATCAAGCAGTATGCTGTTTCTGAGACCCAGAAATACGGTCATGTGACTTATTTCTGGAATGGCAACAAATCCGGCAAGACCAGTGAAGAACTGGAAGATTTCTATGAAGTTCCTTCGGATGTGGTTCCCTTTGAACAGCGTCCGTGGATGAAATCTGCGGAAGTTACCGACAAGGTTCTGGAAGCTATAGAATCCGGCCAATATGGCTTTATCCGCTGCAACTATCCGAACGGTGACATGGTCGGGCATACCGGCAGCCTGGTTGCTACCCGCATCGGTGTGGAATCGGTGGACCTGGGCCTTGCCCGCATCATCAAGGCGATGGAACACCACGATTTTACCCTCATCGTAACTGCCGACCATGGCAATGCCGATGACATGATCGAACGCAATAAAAAGACCGGAGCTATTTCTCCGAAGACGTCCCATTCCCTGAATCCGGTGCCTTTCATCATCTATGACAAGGATACCCGGTACGAGATCAAAGACGGTCACTTCGGCCTCGCTAATTGTGCCGCTACCGTTGCAAAGATCCTTGAAATCGAGCCGCCTGCCATGTGGGAAGAGGCGATGATCTGATTTCGCGGTTTATTGATTGGAATCAGCAGGGAAACACGACAGCTTCTGCCGTGTTTCTCTTTGTTAATACACTTTTTTGTCTGAATTTATAAAAAATATGATTTAATTAGTTATATTAATAAAATATTTCACAAATCACATTTGTAATTGGAAATATACATTAAAATTCGAGATGGGAGGAAGCAGTAAAAAAATGATAAAACCGATTTCTAAGAAAAAGTATTACGAGACGATTTCCGAACAGATTGAACAGGCTATTTTAAGCGGTGAATGGGCTGAAGGTTCCCGGGTTCCGACGGAAGACGAACTCGCGGGAATTTTTCAGGTCGGCCGTGGTTCCATTCGGGAAGCAATTACCAACCTTCAGATGTCCGGAGTGCTGAATTCCAGCCCCGGTATCGGTACCTATGTGGCGGATAATGCCATCTCCTGCATCAATAATCATCAGCTTGCCGATATGCTGAATGACCCGGAAAGCCTGAATGATATGATCGATGCCCGTCAGATCCTGGAACCGCAGCTGGCGGCCTGTGCGGCTGACCAGGCGTCCAAAAAGGACATCAAGCGGATGCAGGACGCTGTTGAAAAGGCAAAAGCTGCGCAGACACCGGACGAATGGAAAGAAAACGGTCACCTGTTCCATATGGCGCTGGCTGAAACCTGTGAAAACAAGATCCTTATCAGCCTGTTCAAATCCATCGAGGAACCGACCCGGAAAATGCTCAATGAGCAGATGGATGAGAAAAAAATGGCTCAGCAAAAGGAGTCTTATCAGCAGATACTGGATGCTATCGTTGGGAACGATCCGCAGCAGGCTTCCAGGCTGATGGCGGATCTGCTGAAATAAATCTCCGGTGCGGAGCGTATAATATTGGAATAAGCAATTGCATCATACTGTCTGCCGGTATATTGGTGAACAGTTGAGATGATCGATCTGAAAACAGGTGAGCATCGCTAATGCGCGTGAGTCGAAACATGAGCCGTAAGGCAAGCGGGGTGTGGGGCTGCAAGCCCCACAATATCCGGCGCGGGAAGGATACCGGATTGACAAGGAACCTTTACTCCCGCGCCTTGCGAAGCACTCTATCTGAATTGCAGAGAAAACAAAAAAGTGAGCTCATATAGCAGGAAGAAGGTATTGACATGATCGTTACAATGCTCGGTACGAATGGCTGGTTCGACACGGATTTCGGCCAGACCATGTGTACGCTGATCCGTACCCGGGATTATTCCGTTATCCTTGATGCCGGTTATGGCATCCGCAGGATAAAGGAGCTGGTTGATTTTTCAAAGCCCGTGTATCTGCTGCTCTCTCATCTGCATTTGGATCACACGATCGGGCTGCATACGCTGGACAGCTTTCATTTTCAGCAGCCGGTGAAGATCGTTGTCCCGGCAGGGCAGAAACAGGCGTTTGCTGAGCTGGTCAGGCCGCCGTTCACCAATCCATGGGCCAAAATGGTCCCGGAAGGCAGTGAGCTGCTGGATACGGATGAACTTGGGACGACTGCTTTCCCGTTTGAGATCTCAACACTGCCGCTGCAGCATCCTGTACCGGATCACGGCTATCGTCTTGGCATCGAAGGAAAGACCGTGACCTATCTCTGCGATACCGGCTTCTGTGATAATGCGCTCACGCTTGCCGGCGGTGCGGACCTGGTGATTGCAGAATGCGGCGCTTTGCCGGGAACCGTGATGGACAAGCCTAACGCGCCTCATATGGAGCCGGAGCTTTGTGCCCGGCTGGCTGTGGAAGCCGGTGTCAGTCAGATGGTTTTGACTCATTTTGGTGCAGGCGCCTATACCTCGATCCCTCAGCGGATGAATGCGGTCGCTGCTGCCCGGACGATCTTCCCGAACCTCATCACCGGGGTAGATAATCTGGAAATTGTGCTTTAAAGATTTGTTATATATGTTGCAGATAATTAGGGGCACCTCTAAAAACTAATGGGCGGGGGTATGGGGGCGGCAGCCCCCGGAAACCTCCCGATGAGATTCAGAGAATTTATTCTCTGAATCTCATCGGGACAGAGAAAAATTGGAGTTTTTAGAGGTTCCCTTAAATTTTTTCCCTGCTTGACAGGTAAACCAATTTGGTGTAAAATGCAATCAGGAAGAAGGTGAGGAGTTGCCTCTCCTCACCCGATTAGTGATATCAGTGCTTGACCTTAATACGCAAGGTCAAAACGACAATAGTGCCGTCAGGTCTTTTGAACTTGACGGTTATTGTTTTAACAACCTCCATCATTAACCTCCCTGATCACCGCCTCATTGCCAACAAACCATTTGCCGTCAATGTTTAGCGGAATTTGGTGATAGGTATCACCAATCAGACTCAGGACTTATCCTTGGCCTTGTTGGTTATACCTGTCATTCAAGGATGCTATTTGTCAACGATCTTCATTTATTGTATCATAGGTATTTTTATTGTTTTTGCTGAATATCGGTATAATTTTTCGTCCCGTTCCACGGCAAGCGTATCGATCAGGGAAGTTGCCCCGTTCAGGCAGCCGCTGAGCCAAACTTCAGCGCCGTCCGGCAGATATTCCGGTGGAGTTTCCAATGGCATTTCCATGGTACCGAAGCTGCCGGGGGCAAGCGTCAGGAACACCAGCCGGCCGTGATCGGTGACTCCATACCCCTGTTTGGCGCTTTCCGGCTCTCCTTCTCCGGCTCCGTACCAGCGGGGATATACGGCGATTGCATGCAGATAAAATTGATCCTCAGCGGGACACTGCATTGTCATCGGTCCGATTTTCTCCTGAACTGTTTTTTTGTCATCCTGCCGGAAGGACTGTGGTATCGCTCTATCAGCCAGCGGAATAGCGGCAGCTGTCAGCAGGATGCAGATCAACGTACAGGCGTAGGGCGGGACGTTTTCCCGCTGCCCGGTCTGCAGCCGGTCTTTCCCGCCGCAGAAGCGGTAAAGGATAGATAGCAGATCGGTCAGGCCGATGGAAAAATAAAGCATCATGATCCAGTCTGTGGGGATCAGATAGCGTCCGGCGGAATAACGTCCCATCGCGGTACTGAAGTTGAAGATCGTGATGGCCATGAGCGGGATGAACCCTGCATGAGGGGAGCGTTGATTCGCTGCTCCGACACCAAGGGCCCAGAGGAAAATACCAAGTCCCAAAAAGACCAGATTGTATGCGCACAGATCACCTGAATCCAGCAATTCCCAGAAGGGTTCCGTGCTTTGCAGCAGCTCCCCGGTCTCGTTCAGATGATCCCGGAGCGGGAACAGGCGGAAATTGCTGATCTCGCTGTTGAGGAAGTGTACGGTGACAAAGTGGGCGACAGCGGAAAAATGAGAGCGCATGGAGGATGCGATAAAAGCGGTCATGCGCTGCGTATAGTCTCCGTCATTTTCATCCGGCAGCTGAGTGAGGTCTGCTCCGTCGAAATTATAGCTGCGGGCCATTTCGGCTGTCTGTGTCATGGGATGGTCGAAGACAAACTGTCCGGTGATGTGGTGATTCCGCAGCAGCCAGGGCATCACACAGATCCCGAGGGCGAGCGTAAAAAGCAGCAGCTGTTTCAGCCCCTGTCCTAAGGATTTTTTGAAAGCAGGGATCAGCGGAAAAAGCAGAAGAAGGATCAGGCAGAAGCTCTGGGTACGGATGAGCGCCATGCCTCCCAGGGCACAGCCTGCCGCGAAAGCCCAGCGGGACGCCTTTTTATTTGTAGCGGATTTCTGCCAGCGAACCAGTGTCCAGATGAATGCGGTGCACACCAGTGCGGTGGGGAGATCGGCAAAGAAATATTTGGTGGTCGAGACGTTATGACCGAAAGGCGCAGTCAGGATCGCGTGGGTCTCCCGCAGGATCACCAGCAATGCGGCGCCGATTCCGGCTTCGCAGGAATGAAGATCACGTCCGCAGAGATAAACAAAAACCGGCAGCAGGCCCAGCGCCAGTGTCTGGAAAAAGATGATCCGGTCATATTGATTGCCGGCAACCAGATGCAGCCCGGTAAGAAAGGCTATATAAAGCGGACGGGGAGGAATATCAATTCCCTTGAAGCCCATCCCGGCGGCGGCTGCCCGGGCATAGTGTCCGTAAAAGGAACCATCGGAAAAAGGATAGGTTTCAAAGTTCGGCGCCCGTCCGGCAGGAGAAAAAAATCCGTTCTGGTTCGGAATGGCGGTCCAGACGACAACCGCGCACAGCCATATGATCAGCGGCAGCCAGCTCTTAAAACGCTCCGGGATGCCCTGTGGAGTGAATTTCTCCAGACAGAACCAGAGCAGGCATACGGCAAAAGCCAGCAGGATATGCCATTCCAGCAGCGGTACGGTTGGTTTTCCCCAGAAAGCATTCTCTTTTTCCAGTCCTGCGCGGGTCTTTGAAATCAGCAAAGCGGCTGCGAGACACACGAGCATCACAACAGCGGTGATAAACCATTTTTTGCGGTCTTCCCGCAGGGTTTTGCGGACGTGTTCCCGGGAACGGATCAGAAGGACGGTGCAGAGCACCAGGCACAAAACGGATCCGCCGATAACCGGCGGCAGCCCTCGCTGATAAAAGACTTTCCAGAAATAAATTCCCGTGGTATGGAACAGCAGGAAAGCCGTCCGCAGCGCCATGACGGCACACAGCACTCCCAGGGTCAAAATGACCATCCAGAAGAAACGCTTTTGTGCACCGGAAGATCTTTTCATATGTTCCCTGACACCTGACATCTGAAACCTGACACCTGACACCTAATCAATCGGCTTACTCAGCTTCACCAGTTTTGTCATCCCTGCGATGACTTTCTTGAGCCCTACGGATTTGAACTGGATGGTCACGATCTCGTCCTCACCTTCGATCTTTGATTCAAGTACGGTGCCTTCTCCCCAGGAATTGTGACGGACTTTATCCAGTGCATGAAATTCGCTCTTGACCTCAGCCTTGGCGCTTGTTTTCGCAGCCGGCGGTTTGGTGGTGATGGCGGAGCCGGTCCGGCGGATCGGTTCGCTGGAGCGTGTATAGGTGGAGGTACCCGATGAGGCAGCGCTGCTCATGCCCCGGCTCCAGGAAGGGGTATTTTCCCAACGGGAAGTCCGCTGGGAAGAACTGCGTCCGCTTCGGGCAGATGCGGAGCGGTCGTTCAGCGGACGGAGCAGCTCCTGCGGGATATCATTGAGAAAACGGGATCGGATCATGACATCGACCTGCCCGTAGGACATGCGCTGTTCGGCCCGGACCAGTGTCAGGCTGTTGCGGGCACGGGTGATGCCGACATAAAACAGGCGGCGTTCTTCCGCCATTTCTTCCGGATCATCAAACGAACGGGAATGGGGCAGCACACCGTCATCCAGCCCGATGATGAACACACGGTTGAATTCCAGGCCTTTGACGGCATGCAGGGTCATCAGGGTCGGACAGTCCGGGTTTTCCGAGACAGTATCCTGGTCGGAGACGAGAGCGAGATTCTGCAGAAATTCCGAAATGCCGCGTTCTTCATAATCAAAAGCCATCTTGCGGAGTTCCTCGACATTGTCCCAGCGGTCATCCTCACCGTCGCTGTCCGCTTCCAGCCACGATTGATAGCCGGTCTCGCGGATGATGCGGTCCATCAGGTTCACGATGCTCGGGTCGCTGTTCATCTGGTCGCGCCAGCCAAGCAGTTTGGCGCCAAAATCGGCGATCGGCAGTGCACTGCGGCCCATCTCAGGCCAGTAAACAGATTCCGGTCCCAGACGCCCGATATCCATCAGCACTTCGCCGGCTGATTTCTGGCTTTCATAAGCTGCCAGGTTCAAATTCGCCTGTGCTTTCGCGCCGATACCGCGGGTGGGAACGTTGATGACACGGTTCAGGCTGATCTGATCATGCGGATTGAACACCAGGCGCAGATAGGCGATCATATCTTTGACTTCGCGCCGTCCGTAGAAACGCTGGGCGCCCACCAGACGGTAAGCCATCCCGCGATAGAGAAATGCATCTTCAAACATACGGGACTGGGCATTGGTGCGGTAAAGCACAGCAAAATCTCCACCTTTTGCGTTGCCGTTTTGGATCAGCTGCTGGATCGTGTCGGCTACAAAGCGGGCTTCGTCCCGGTCATCTTCGGCTTCGTAGAGCCCGATCAACTCGCCGGCTCCGCGGTCGGAAAAGAGCTTTTTCGGAGTGCGGTTTTTGTTCCGGTCGATCACACCGCCAGCCGCGTCAAGCACATTCTGGACGGAGCGGTAGTTTTGCTCCAGCAAAATCTTCTGACAGTTGGGATAATCTTTCTCGAACTGCAGAATGTTGCGGTAATCCGCCCCGCGCCAGCGGTAGATCGACTGGTCTTCGTCACCAACGGCAAACAGGTTGCCGTCCGGTCCCGCCAGCAGCTTCAGCAGCTGGTATTGAACTGTGTTGGTGTCCTGGAATTCATCCACCAGGATGTGATGGAAACGCCGCCGGTAGTTCTCCCGGATCTGCGGGTTGTCGCTGAGCAGCTTGTGCGTCCACAGCAGCAGGTCGTCAAAGTCCAGCGAATTGCTGGCCAGAAGCTCCCGCTGGTAGCGCTCATAGACCCGGTAAACGGTCTCTTCGCGGTAGTTCGAACGGGGCATGTCGTCCGGGAACTGCAGTTCATTTTTGCAGTTTGAAATGGCATTGTGCAGCGCGTTGGGTTTGAAGGATTTTTCATCAATGTTCAAGTCTTTGATGATGCGCTTGATCAGCGACTGCTGGTCGTCGGTGTCCATGATGACGAAGTTGCTGTCAAATGGCAGGGCCCCTGCCTCCCGGCGCAGGATGCGGGCACAGACCGCATGGAACGTCCCGATCCACATGGAGCCCTGGACCGATTCCCCGAGCGTTCCCTCGATGCGGGTCACCATCTCCTTGGCGGCCTTGTTGGTGAAGGTTACAGCCAGAATGTTGTAGGGACGGACGCCCATCGTCCGCATCAGGTAAACGATGCGCTGGGTCAGCACCCGGGTCTTGCCCGATCCCGGTCCTGCGATGACAAGGATCTGTCCGTTCCCCGCGGTCACTGCCTGTTCCTGTTGTGGGTTCAATCGTTCAGTGTTTTCCATAATGTCGGGTTTATTATTATTAGTAAACAGTATCTCATTCATTGTAAGGCTCCTGATTTTCAATTCGCCGTCGTTCTGTTTCAATTTCTCTTTGCAATTCTTCCGCGGAAGGCAGGGTCAGTTGATATTTAGATGCAAAGATTTGTTTTGCGTCATTTAGTACGGAGTATTTCACAATGGCTTCATTTTTTTGAGAACAGAGGATGATGCCGATCGTCGGGTTGTCATCGTTGTTTTTATACAATGCGTCAAACATGCGGATATAGCTGTCCATCTGTCCCACATCAGCATGTGTCAGTTTACCGATTTTTAAATCGATCAGCACATGACATTTTAAAATGCTGTGATAAAAAACAAGATCGAGATAGAAATCTTCATCCTCATAGCGCATAAGCTTCTGTCTGGCTATAAAACAAAAACCTCGTCCCAATTCTAACAGGAATTCCTGTAATTTATCGATCAATGCCTGTTCCAGCTCGGTCTCTCTCAATGCAGGATAATTTTTCAAGTCCAGAAATTCAAGAACATAGGGATCTTTAATAAAATCTTCTGCTTTTAATGGCTTCATCAGCTCATTTGCTTCAGCGATAACAGGTTCTTTCTCACGAGAGGCAAGTAACCGGTCATAATACAATGTGGAAATCTGCCGTTCCAATTGTCTGCTTGACCAGCCTGAACGAACAGATTCCTCCATATACCATTTTCTGGCTGCATCATCCTCAACCCGAAGCAAAGCGCGATAATGTGTCCAGGTCAATTGCGAACGCAGTGCGTTCGTATTTGGAAAAAGAACATAAAACTTTTTCATTTGCTGCAGGTTTCTGACATCAAAGCCCTTGCCAAATTCTTCGGAAAGCCTTTCTGAAAGCCCGCGCAGGATACCTTTCCCATATTCAGCGCGAAAACTTCCCGTTTGTTCATGTTCCACGATGATTCGGCCGATATTCCAATATGCCTGAACCATCGAGAAATTTACGGCATGATACGCCTGCTTCCGGGAGGAAAGAAGGACATTTTTGATTTCTGTATAGATATTTTGAAAGGATTCCTGCAGTGCTTCACTCATTGTATCTCTCCTTGCAGCGGTTTCTTTGTATCTCAGGCTTCTTTGTCCGTTTCCTGTTGTGATTGTTCTGTAAATGGTTTATTACTGATACTCCGGTCACGGATTCGCATCACGTAACTGTCCCTGCTCTGAACAATATCTTTCATTATGAACCATCAGCAAATCAAATTTTACCTTAATCCAATTAAAAAGTCCTGTTATTCCTTGCAGAAGTAACGATTCACAATGGAAAGGATATCCGATGCGTTATCACTGTCTATTCCATTTTTGCTATCGTTGCACCTTTTTGGAGAATTGGTTTTCATCAGTCCCTTTTTCCCAATTAATGGAAAAATTCCAATGTCGGTTTTCTATTGAAATAAAAATATTATGTTATGATTAAATCTGCCACACAATTAAATATTTGGCTTTTGCCGACTGTATTAAGGTTGTGTTTTTGTCTCCCGGCAAAAACGCAGGCTTATTTTTTCGCAACCTAAATACGGTCGGAAATAATTGTGTGGCAGCAATGGAGCATGCGTTTTTCGTGCGCAGGCTCCGTGCTTGCGCACTTTTTGTTTTAACGGAGACCGAAGGATGAAGATAGCCGACATTATCAAATATGAGGGGGATAACAGCACGTTTGTCTGGAAGCACCCGCTGGAAGATTTCAACAGCATGACACAGCTGATCGTTCATGAATCGCAGGAAGCGATCTTCTTTATGAACGGGCAGGCGCTGGATCTGTTCGGCCCCGGACGGTACACGCTGGAGACGCAGAATATCCCACTGCTGGGCAGATTTCTGAACCGCATTACCGGTGACGTGACGCCTTTCCACTGTGAGGTTTATTTCATCAACAAAGCTGAACAGATGTCGATCAAGTGGGGAACGGACAGCAAAGTCCAGTACATTGAACCGACTTATGGCTTTCCCATCTCCATCGGAGCCAGCGGAGAAATGTCCCTGCGGGCGGCGGACAGCCGCAGACTGCTGCTGAAACTGGTCGGAACAGAGAATTTCCTCGGTCAGCAGCAGCTTGTTTCATTCTTTCGGGCGATCCTGATGTCACGGGTGAAGACCTACATCGCCCAATACATGAAAAACAATGCGGTCAGTATCTTTGAGATCGATGAACATCTGACCGTTTTTTCCAATGCACTCCATCAACAATTAAGGATTGACTTCGCTGATTACGGCATTGCCCTGGAGCGTTTCTTTGTTACGCAGATCGTCAAACCGGACGGTGACCGGCAGTATGAACGTTTCAAGGATCTGCATTTCCGCCAGTATGCTGATATTGCGGAAGCCAAGCTGCGTCAGCAGACGGATCTGATCTATGCCCAGACCGAAGCGCAAAAGGTTGTTATCGACTCTCAGGCACAGGCAGCGAAACGTCAGCAGGAGGGCTATACCTATGCCCAGGAACGCGGCTTTGATGTTGCCGGGATGGTTGCGAGAAATGAGGCATCCGGTCAGTTTACCAACCTCGGTGTTGGGCTGGGAACGATGGCGGGGGTAGGCGGCACCGTTGCCGGAATTCTCGGAAATGCCATCAACAGTACAGCCACGGAAACAACTCCGTCAGCAGGTTCGGTTTCATCGGATTCATTCTGCGAAAACTGCGGCTCCAAACTTGCGCCCGGTACGGCTTTCTGTGAGGAATGCGGCACGGCGGTTCCGCAGGCACAGGATAAATGCGCCAACTGCGGTTATGTTTTCGAGCGTCCCGGAAAATTCTGCCCGAAGTGCGGGACGAAAAGGGTTTAGTCTTCGCCCCGAAGCACACCGGGACTGTCACGCCGCTGCCGCGCAGCCGGCACGGAGGGACTGTCACAAGTGCTGCGTTATTGCGATAAAGACATCATCTGAAAAATTGTGAATTAAGGGTTTCAGTAAACATGAAGAATAAATTATTTCAAAGATTCGCTTTGATCTGGCTGATTTGTTTTGCAGCTTTTAATGTGGTCTTATTTGTTGTTCCGACCACCGTTCTTGGATATTCCCGGCTGACCGGCGCCTTCTGGACCGGGTATGCCTTCATTACTCTTGCTTTTCTCGGTCAGCTCGCCTGCGGCTGGTTCGCATTGAAAGCGGATTCGCTGACGAAACTGTTTTATAACATGCCGCTGCTGACAGTTTGTCATACCGGATTATTCATGATGCTGGTTATCGGCAGTCTGTTCATGGTGATCCCTGTCCTTCCTGTCTGGCTCGGTGTGATCCTCTGCTTTCTGGTTCTTACCTTTACTGCCATTGCGGTGATCAAAGCCAACACCGCCGCAGAGCTTGTACATGAAACGGATGAAAAGGTTCGTCGGCAAACTTCCACGATGCGGGAGCTGACCATGCAGGCGGAATCCCTGATGCTGCAGGCAAAGAGTGAAGAAGCAAGAGCGGAATGTCAAAAAGTCTACGAAGCATTGCACTATTCCGA
Source organism: Flexilinea sp. (assembly GCA_017432685.1). Classification (GTDB taxonomy): domain Bacteria; phylum Chloroflexota; class Anaerolineae; order Anaerolineales; family Anaerolineaceae; genus Flexilinea. Next base: position 30,877 of record JAFRIR010000086.1, read on the forward strand.
TCCGATGAGCAATGATGCTCTAATTTCCTATGAAGATAATATATCAAATTGTCTTACAAAAATATCTAAAGCAATATATACAGATGACCAATTAAGCATTACAGAAGTTTGTAAAGAACTGATTTCAATTATTCAGCAAAGAAATATTCTTTGTCAGAGGTTGAAATAAATGGGCACCTTTTTTCAAGATCTAAAAATCATTAGTAATGACCAAGAATGGTGTAAAGTTCTTGATTGGTTATTTGATGACTTAAGATTTTCAGATAATATTGGTTGGAGTAAAGAAAAGTCACAAAAATATACTATAAAAATAAAAGATAAGAAGAATTTGTCTAAGTTTGAAAACAATTATTTTTTCCTTCCTTTAAAGAAAATTGATTATAAAAGTCTAATACATTCATACCGAAAGAAAAATTTTCCTCTTATCATACTGCATAAAGGTAAAGATGGAGAATCAAAAGGAATAATTAGGCATATCCGAAATGGAATTGCTCATGGAAATGCACAAATAATAGTTCAAGAAAGTCCTTATATAGAAGTGACAGATATTAATAAAGACAAACAACAAACAGCTTATATATATATTCCACTTTCATATATCAAGGATTTTTTTGATTATTATCGTGAAATTATTGACATAAATAATTCTCAAAAAGTTAAAGAACCTCTTTTAAAAACTAAAAAGAAAAAAAGGAAATGACTTTTAGGAGGTAGTTAATTAATGTCCATCTTCAAATGTAAAATGTGCGGTGGAACGATCGAATTTCAGCCGGGGGCGACAGTTGGTGTTTGTGACAGCTGTGGTACCAGACAGACACTGCCACGGCTGGATGATGACCGGCGGGCGAACCTTTATGACCGGGCGAATCATTTCCGCCGGAACAATGAATTTGACAAAGCCATGGGGATCTATGAACAGATTCTCAATGAAGACAACACCGATGCGGAAGCCTACTGGTCGCTGGTGCTCTGCCGTTACGGGATCGAATATGTGGAAGACCCTGTGACCCGTCGCCGCATTCCGACGGTCAACCGGGCGCAGTTTACCTCGATCTTTGACGATGACAATTACCAGTCCGCGCTGCGTTATGCCGATCCAGCGCAGAAAGCTCTTTACTTTGAAGAGGCACAGACGATCAATGAGATTCAGAAAGGGATCCTGCAGATCTCACAGAAAGAAGAGCCCTTTGACGTCTTCATCTGTTACAAGGAAACCGATGCCGCCGGACGTCGGACGCCGGATTCCGTGCTTGCCAATGACCTCTATCATCAGCTCACGCAGGAAGGCTTCAAGGCCTTTTTCAGCCGTATTACGCTTGAAAACAAACTCGGCACCGCCTATGAGCCCTATATTTTCGCGGCATTGAACAGTGCCAAAGTCATGGTCGTGCTTGGCACCCGTCCGGAATATTTCAACGCGGTCTGGGTCAAGAATGAATGGGCACGGTATCTCGCGCTGATCAAAAACGGCGCCAGGAAAACCCTGATCCCTGCCTATAAAGATATGGATCCTTATGACCTGCCGGATGAATTTTCTCATCTGCAGGCGCTGGATATGTCCAAGCTTGGTTTTATGCAGGACCTGATCCGCGGGATCAAAAAGATCAGCGGAAAAGATCAGCCGAAACCCGTTTACCAGCAGGGAACTGCCACTGTCGGCAGTGCGGCTGCATCTTCGCTTTTGCGGCGAGCCTTCATGTTTCTGGAGGATGGCAACTGGCAGGAAGCGGATCAATATTGTGAAAAAGTTCTGGACATGGAACCGGAAAACGCTCAGGCATATCTCGGCAAACTGATGGCGGAGCTTCAGGTAAGAACACCGGATGAGCTTTCCAACCAGCCGCAGCCCTTTGATGGGAGAAATAATTACCAGAAAGCATTACGCTTTGGGGATGAAAAACTGCGCGGACAATTGACGGGCTATATCACGCATATCCACAACCGAATTGAAAATGATAGGCTTCTCGGTATATATAACCAGGCTGTCAAATTCATGAATGATGCCTCTCAAAGCCAGGCGATCAGTCAGTTCGTCGCAGCCAGTGCATCCTACAGAAAAGCTGCTGAGTTATTTGATTCCATCAGCGGATTCAATGATTCTGATGTGTTGGCAGAAAATTGCCGGAATTTCACAACAATCTGTTGGAAGGACTCGATCTATAAAGATGCTATGACAAAAATGAACGAGGCATCTGATATCTCCCGTCTCGAATCCGCGATCAAAAAATTTCAGGAGATTCCCGGTTGGCGGGACAGCTATGACCAGATTGGCCTCTGTACGCAGAAAATCAATGCGTTGAAAGTGCAGCAGGAAGCTGACCGGATCCGACGTGAGCAGCAGGAGGAAGCAAGACGTCTGGCAGCAGAAGCGGCAGCACAGAAACGCAAAAAGATAATTGCTTTTGTCACGCCGATCGTTTTGGCATGTATTGTCTCAGTGATTCTTTATTTTACTGTCCTCCTTCCCAAAATAAAGTTCAATCAGGCATTGAATCTGATAGAGTCCGGTAATTATGAGGCGGCTTATTCATTACTCACAGAAATTGGAAAAGAGGACGTAATTACTTCCAACAAATATGAGAGAGCCATGGCTTTACTGAAGTCCAATAATTATGATGAAGCTTATTCGCTCCTTAAAGAAATCGGAAAAAACGATGAAATAATTTCGCATAAGTATGACAGGGCGATGGCTTTACTGGATTCCACTGATTATGAGGAAGCTTATAAATTGCTTGCTGGAATTGGAAAAGAGGATGTAATTATTTCCAATAAATATGACCGGGCAATCGAAAGGCTTGCTGCCGGAGATTACAAATCGGTTTATATGCTTCTGAGCGGTCTGGATTACAGGGACAGCGTTGAAATTTTGAAGAATAATGCAATTCAAATCAGAAAAGAATTACTCAAAGATGCCAAAACCGGTGATTATGTCGTGTTCGGCTCCTATGAACAGGATAACAACACCTCAAATGGGAAAGAAGAAATTGAATGGCTGGTTTTGGATCGGAGTGATAACACCTTGCTGTTGATCAGTAAATACGCACTGGACTGCAAACAGTACAACACAAAATCTGAAAGCGTTACCTGGGAAACATCCAGCCTGCGCTCCTGGCTGAACGGAACATTTCTGACCGAAGCTTTCAAACCGGAAGAACAAAATCTGATCTCAGTTATCACCGTCAGCTCGGACAAGAATCCACTTTATTCCACAGATCCGGGCAATAGTACAAATGATAAAATCTTTCTGCTGAGCATTAATGAGGTAAACCGTTATTTTACCTCTAATGAATCCCGGCAGACACAGGCAACAGCCTATGCAAAAGCACAGGGTGCATATGTTGCGTCAAACGGAAACAGCTGGTGGTGGCTTCGGTCGTCGGGTAAACTTAGCAAGTATGCAGCGGGTGTCTTCAGTGACGGCTCTGTCAGCCGCAATGGTGACTTTGTCTTCTATCAGTATGACACAGTGCGCCCCGCTTTGTGGATCAATCTGTAATCTGTCCTCTTCTGCTCTGAAAACAAATTTGTCGAGTTTTAGTTCCGATTTTGTTTTGTTATAATATTACATATCAAAAAGTTCTGTCCGGGTATTCGAGACAGGTTATAGAGACAGAGAAGGCGGTGGCTATGGGTGATGTCAGTATTATAGCGAGAAGATTGGATGGCGGAAAGCATGTCCAGTATGGATGGAGCGGGAACGGTGGCTATTACAAAATGACAGGAAATCGACTGTTATGCTGGTATGATGATCCGGAACTTGTAGAATATCTGTTTGGTCTGGGACAGATGCGCTTAATCGGGAGACCTCACAGTGAGGATGGTGGATTTGGCTTACTTTACACCAATCAACCGGATAATACTCCTCATTGGCTGGGAAAAACGGAACGGGAAATCTTCAGTAAAATAGCCTTTATTGATTACGGTTACTTTTACGATACGGATCACAAATGGTATTATGTTGACCCTGACCCGTTCCGGATAAAAATTCCATTAGAATACATCGACCGGCACCTTGATGACAGGAACTATGAATTTGAAGAGCTTAACCACATCAAAAGAGGAATCATTGAAAAAATCTTTGATTCCTTTGTTGCGTCGGATTCAGCGTTTCATGAATTGGTGTTCTCAACATATCCGCAGGGGCCGGATTCAATCAAAGAACAGATCCTTGCCGACGAATTTCCGATTCATTGCTTTTGGGAAAAATACAAACCTCTTTTTGACTATTTTGACGATTGGGTTCTTGTCCGAACAGATAATGAATATGAGAAAATCACGGATTATATTCTGAGAAAAAAACAGGATGGGAATAGGATCGAAACTATTGACTGGTAAACTGTCCTCCCCGAAGGAATTGGAACGCTCGCTGGCTGTATCCCTCACGGTAATTGAATACACTGGAGTTTGTCCCGCTTTGTGGATCAATCTGTGATCTGAATGATTTTGATAAGCTGGGGTAACGGGGAACGATTATGCCGCAGGGCTGATTTACCGGTTTCTCTCATTCCGTCAGAAATTCCCGCCATTGTTTCCATTTCCGCCTCGCTTTCATATCCTCTGTCCAGTAAATACAGCCACGTGTAAAAAATGTTTCCTTTCACCGAGTCGAGCGTCTTGTATTCCTTACGAAAAACCGGCATCTGAATATTGAAGAATTATAGAATACCACATGAAGTCGAATATTTCAAGAGGGTTTTACCTGTTGAGAACGGTTTTCCAGTGGGATTTTTCAGAGACCGTTCGGTTCCAGCATCCCGATAAGTGATTATACTCGAGACATAACAGTTGTTCCGGACTTAGGTGCGGCAGTTTCCGTATCATAAGCCACAGAACATCCTCTGTGCAATTCGCGTCCCATTACCACAAACTTTCACATTTGTAAACCGACAATATTGACGGTTTTCTTTTTTTAAAAAATGAGTATAGTAGTTATTAGCTGATAGCGATTCGTCATTAGCGATTAAACAGCCAACAGAAAACATGAAGCTAACAGCTAAAAGCTAACTGCTGAAAAGGAGGAGAAATGGCACAGGCTGACGACAAAAAGATGATCGCGGAAATGAACAGTTTCCTGGCTGACAAAAGCAAAGCCGGCAAAAGCGATGACGCCAATGCGGAAGCACAGCTTCCCTTTGAATCGATCGACAGCTACAGCACCGATCCGGTGGGCTTTGAGGAAATGTCTCTGCGCATGCTCAGCAAAGTCGAATTTGTCTTTGATCTGGCTGTCAATGAAAACCGTTTCTCCTCCAAATATCTCAAACGCTGCATCCAGCTCGAAAAGGGCATCAAATATCTCGGCAGCCTGTGCGTAACGAAGTACGCGCTGCAAACGCAGGGACAGACATTCCCCCAGCTGGGTCAGCTTTCCACCGAAAAACTGTATGGCATGACATCACATCATTACCGC
>JAFRIR010000087.1 GCA_017432685.1 Flexilinea sp.
CTTGTGACCGGTTCAGCTGGTTCATATTCGCCGTTCCTGACATTATGAACAACCTGAGTTATTTTTTCCTGCTCGTCGCAGCAGTCATCCGAGGGAGAACGCCAACCGGCAAGAAAACCCCACGGCGTCGTAACGAAGGATTCATCTTCACCTTTCTTCCGCATCGTGATACATGTAGAGGAATAACCGGAGAGCAGGTCATATTCAGTGGAAGATGCAGAAAACCTTTCATACAGGTCCTCATTTCTTCTTGCAGGAATAGATGAAACATTCCGGAACACTTCAAACAGCCATCGCAGCAGCCGTCCGGCGTCAATTCCCCGTCCGCCTCTTCGTACTTCCTTTAAAAGAGTGCCCCGACCATTTTTCTGCTCAAGTTCATCGGTCAGGATCTTAATCAATGTATTTCTATCAGTATCTAAATGTGCTTCCAGGAATTCTTTTGCAAAAAATGCAAATTGTCTTTCTTCCTCACTGCTTTCTTCAGGAACAATAACAGGAAAGATCAACTGTCCGGAAACCGCGTTGTGGTCAACAGACGCATTACCGAGCTTTACTCCATGCTTCCAGCAGACATTTACACCGGGCATGTGATGAGCACGGCGCAGCCATGTAAATCCGTGACCGGTTATATTTTCATAATGACAAACAGGGCAATACTTCAACTGCGGAATGTCCGGCTGCGGACGACCTGCCAACAAAGAATATTTCGGCAGTGTCTTTCGGAAGGCAATATTGATTATCCTTGACTGCTTTACCTGATTCTGAAGCGGAGCAAGTCCTGAATGGATTGATGTCCGCAGATAAAATTCTTGTGGGTCTTTATCAAGTATGGATGCTATTTTTGGTATATATATGGTATTTCCAGTGGGGAGTCTGTATGCTCTGCGTGTTGTAACCGGAACAATATCATTACGGACATACAGAACCGCGAATTCATCAACCGGCAATGAATTATCTTCAGATATACGAATGAGAAAAGAATAAAGCAGTTCGTCCTCCATCAGTTCTGGTATATTGATGTTTATCATTTGCGGTATTGCTCCCATTCACTTTCGGGTTAAAGTATATCCGGTTAAGTCCACGAATAGGAAAACAATTTTGCAATTTAAGCGTTCAGCTGCGGAGAATTTGTATATATTTTCTGTTGATGATATTTTAGGGGTATTCTGATAGTTAGGGAGTAACCAGGGTTAGATTGGTTCCACTCCTCGAGTAAAAGATACTGTAAACCGAGTCGTTACCCCACAATTTTCAGGATACCCTATTTTAGAGGTTTATTGTTATGAATTGGTACGCATTTTGTCGAAAGAGAAAAATCTGTTGTGGAGTTTCTTCCCTTGATTGTTATCAGCCGAATCAAGTTCTAACTGCAATTACGATATTTTTATGTTTAATAGTGTGTTTATTTCATTGCAAAATTGTTAGCGCAACAACTTATTATGGAAATTTAAATATACAAGTAATATGGGATGATTCAAACAATCAGTATGGACTTCGTCCTTCATCAATTACTTATTCAACTGGCGGCGGTAAATACTCTTGTACAGTTAACGAAAGCAATTCATGGAAATGTTCAATGTATGTAATTAGGGAAACAAGTGATATGAATGGCTATCAGGAAACTCAAAGATACTCCTTTTCTCCAAATACTCCATCTGGTTACACTGCATCATGGACTCCTGGCTACTTTTCAATGTATCCTAATACAGTATATAACGTTAAAACAGGAACTGTAAAAATTACTTTCTCGCTCTCTACAGAAACTAAATCAATTGCAGTAACTGGTGCGTGGAGTGATAATTCGAATAAATTCTCTACAAGACCGTCAAGTATTACGTTTAATGCATATTCTGGGTCATCGACTACATCCGCAGGCAGTTGTACTGCTAATTCATCAGGATCTTGGAAATGTAGCATATCCGGTCTTTTAGCTGTTGCAACATATACGATAAAAGAAACAGCACCAACAGGCTATACTGTTAATACTGCTACAGTTGCTTCCGGTACTTCGAATACTACTGCTACAATCACAAATACAATGTCTACAAAGACAGTGACTGTAACAGACTCGTTCTCGGATCAGGACAATAAATTCAGTACACGTCCATCTGGCAATGTAACGCTCACAGCATACCTCGGCACGACCTCAGTCGGCAGCTGCGCAGCCGCTGTTGGTGGGTCCTGCAATATTACCAGTCTTGCAAACAGCAAAGCATACACCATCAAAGGTAGCGCAGTCACCGGATATACAACGAATGAGCCATCTGTCGCAACATCCGCCACATCAGCAACCGTAACCTACACCATGTCGACAAAGACGGTGTCAGTAACAGACTCCTTCTCGGATCAGGACAACAAATTCAGCACACGCCCATCCGGAAATGTTACTCTCACGGCATATCTTGGTACGACATCAGTTGGCAGCTGTTCCGCTGCGGTCGGATCATCTTGCAATATTACCAGTCTTGCCAGCAGCAAGGCATATACCATCAAAGGAAGCGCAGTCACCGGGTATTCATCTAATGAACCCTCAGTAGCAGCATCCGCCACATCGGCGACGGTTACATACACTATGTCGACCAAAACAGTTGCGGTAACGGACTCATTCTCTGACCAAAACAATAAATTCAGCACCAGACCATCAGGAAACGTGACGCTAACTGCATATCTCGGTACAACTTCAGTAGGCAGCTGTGCCGCAGCAGTCGGATCATCTTGCAATATTACCAGTCTTGCAAGCAGTAAAGCATACACGGTCAAAGGCAGTGCAGTCACCGGATATACATCAAACGAACCATCCGTAGCAGACTCCGCCACATCGGCTACCGTGACATACACTATGTCAACAAAAACGATAACAATTACAACTTTATGGGATGACAATGAAAATTTTGAAAACAGGCCGTCATCAATTACAGTAGATGCATACATAGGAAACGGAACAACAACAGTTGGCAGCTGCACTGCAACTGCTGCAGAATCTTGGACATGCTCTATCTCTGACCTTGCTGCGAAAGACGCATCAGGTGCTGACATGTCTTACACAGTAAAAGCTCAGAATATCCCAAATTATAGGTCGACCCCAGTATCAACTGCGGGATCAAACGTATCAATAACAAATGCTCTCGCTCTGACGAATGTCGTGGTTCGTAAAATCTGGATAGACAATTTAAATTCTGACAACTACAGACCTACTTCAGTTTGTCTGCAATTGTATGACAACGGCACTCCAACTCAGTATCTTATCACACTGACAGGAACAGGCGACGAATGGAGCTATACATTTCAAGACGTCCCCGCATCAGCCAATTACAGCATAGTAGAAAACGGTGTAACCTGCCAACCTTGACTCCTGTTATTGGATATTCTGCAACGGTTATTGTTCAGGAGAATTTAGGGTAATCAACAAAGCAGAGCCGGGTTTATCCCGACTCTACTTCAAAATAGGAAAAGTATTTTGCAATCGGAGTGCAAACAAACGAATAGGAAAACAATTGTGCAATAATAAATAGGAAAAGAATTATGCAATTCAGAAAATTGTAAAATGAGAACAGGAAATAAATGGCTGCAATTATGATGAAAATAATAATTGGAGAATAGGAAAAGATAACCTGCAACTCAACATTTTGTTAAATTGCACCTGTAGTTTTCCTATTGCAGGTGCATTTTTTCGTATATTCCGAAATTTTCCTCGGGTTTTCATTTTTTACATAACAATTATTGTATCAGAAAATTATGATTCACCGGTTTCCTGATTGCTGACTGATTTTCTCTTTTTGATAAAACGAAGTTCATGATAATATCAACATGATCGCCATTATCCAAACAGGGAAATCATTCAAGTGACAAATGGCACTGTAAAATTATGTAGATGAATGATATTAAGCAATCGATATTGATACAATCACATGGGTATTCTGTATTGCCAAATGCGGCTTAATATGAGTAAAAAACATTTACATCAACCAGAATTCGACCTGCCTGCGGTAGGTTTTATTATTTTATATTCTGGGGCTATTCTTCATTCCAGATAAGGGTGTTCACTTTTTAACGGCGATAAGTGTGTTTGTTTAGAAAAGTGTGAGTGTTTATATTTTCAAAACGTTGGGTATATATTTTAAAAACAAACTGTGATATTCTCTGAAAACCCGGAAACAAAAGACACGGTCCCGAAGAATGATGCGGAGCCGTGTCTTTTGTTTCTGTATTATCAATTAGCTAGTCGACTTTATCTACAGTAACCGTGCCGTTCATATTCGGAATAGTTTCTTCACCTTCCAGTGGTTCACCGAGAATATACAACCCGGGATAAGCGCCCATCTCCGAATAAAACATAACCAAATTATCCCAGGGTGAAAAATAAGCAAGGGTACCGTAAGGTCCGTTTCCTTCTATACCGTCGGTTTCATCCAGACCCTCCGGAGGATAAAAAATTTTCTCATTGCTGCTGTAGTTGCTGACTTCCACTGTGAAAGGCAGCTGACTGTAAAGGCTTTTTGCGGCTGGACTGTCATTTAATAAATAAATTACTGTGTTTTGACCGTCGCTGATCCTTATCTTCATATCCATATCTGATCCAACATCCTCATTCATCGGGATTCCAAATGCGGTTTTGAAGAAAGATTCAAATTTATCGAAAGGAATTTTCTCCGTATCATCATAAAGGTCAACATGACCGGCTCCTTCAACGATATAGAGCTCTTTTGGTTCTGCCGCGTTATCGAAAGCGATCTCGCTGAATGAACGGGAATGGGCGATATCACCGGTGACGAACAGAATCGGACGCGGAGAGATTTCCGCGATATGCGTATTGGAAAGAAAAGTGCTCATATCTCCCATAGATGCCATGTTGATATTTCCCAGTGCATTCTGGTGCCATCCGCGGGGAGTTCCATAGAAAGAGAAAAACTCTTCCATCGGCCCGAACAGTCCGGAAGGAATCTCATCAACCGGTTCATCCGGATAGGATTTCATATAATCGTATACACCTGTTTCAAAAGCGGTCCAGCGTGCTTCACCTGCCATATCCAGCATGCCGCTGCTTCGCATGGAATTGTTGCTTGCAGCGATATCATACATGACAGAGGTCGCGACAGCTTTGATCCTTGTATCCATTGCAGCCGCGGAAAGCGCGAATCCGCCGCTGCCGCAGATACCGATAACACCGATCTGATTCCTGTTCACAAAATCCCGAGTTCCAATATAATCTACGGCTGCACTGAAATCTTCGGCATACATCGTGACGGATGCGGTCATCCGGGGTTCTCCTCCACTGTAGCCATGATAAGCAGGATCAAAAGCAAGTACAACAAATCCGCGTTGTGCAAGCTGATTGGCGTAAACACCCGGACCCTGCTCTTTTACTCCTCCGAACGGCGGTCCGATAATAATTGCCGGGTGTTCAACTGACAGGTCAGCATCTTTGGAAATGTAGAGATCCGCAGCCAATTCGATACCGAATCGGTTGTTATAGTAAACGTGCGTCCGTTCAACAGTCTCATCAAGATCAAAAATGTAATGTTCTTCTTCCGCAGTGACACGAATCGCCCGAGTGCCGTCAACAGTATGATCAGTTTGTGCAAATGCAGCGGATACAAAACTAAATACCGCAGAAAAAACTGCAAATAAAACAAATAATCTTTTCATAATTCGTCTGCCCCTTTTTTTGATTTTCCGCAGAATCTCTCCATTATTTCAGAGAAAAAGTCAGCGTAACCGGCCCTGAATTAAGCAGCCAGGTGAGCTCTTCCGTATTTTTATCTGTGACATGACCGAGTCGTGTGTACGCCCAGGAGTTTGAGCCGTAGAAGATCACGATCTGATTGCCTGAATAAAGCACGATATCGCCGGGGCCTGTGACCGTCTGGACATCATTTCTCGGAAGACTCTGCCCGACCGGTCCGACCTGTTCGAAACCGCCATAAGGTGACATCGATATTGTCAGTGAACCGGATTCTGCAAGTTTCTTCAGTGCCTCAACGCTTTCATTCTCTTCCCAGTCAACGGTTACGGGTGTATCGTTGATCTGCAGTTTCATACTGACCTCTTTGCCGGATTCATTTCGCTTCAATATGGATTGAACAAAGTCCAGTGCCGCACCGGCACTTTGTGATTCTGTATTACCCCGGAATCCATGCCCTGCACCCTGATACGTGATCAGTTCGGCATCTGGAAAAACAGTAACCGCCCGTTCAGAATAGGAGATCGGGGAAATGGAATCGGATGTCCCGTGCTGGATCTGAACCTTTCCCGGATAATTCTTCATGACTTCATAGATGTCAAAAGACAAAGCGTCTGCGCTATAAATTCTTCCAACGGTGATCCCCATTATGCTGAAAGTTTCCGGAATGTTTTCCGGATCCGGGGTCTGGGAACGCGCATCATCCTGAAGAACATACGCCGGATAAAGCGCAATCAGGCCAGCAATATCATCCGGACGTGTTCCCGCAACATAGGTTGAGACAAACCCGCCCTGGCTTGCTCCCACCAGAAAGATTTTATCAGGATCGATTTCAGACGAAGCCCGAAGTCCGTCTATGACGCTGTTCAGGTCAGCCGCCTCTGTCAGCACAGACATCTTCGTCATAGAACCGTCACTCCGGATATCGTAACCGCCTCCAATGAAATCATAAACATAAGCGGCAATTCCGTTATCAGCGAATAATTCCGCATAAGCGGTCAGATTGGTGTGATTACCGCCGAAGCCATGAGAAAGGATCACCAGCGCAAAGGGACCTTCTCCTTCGGGAAGATAAAGCTCTCCATAGATGCGCATACCAGCCCGGGAAAAAGTTCTCTCCTCGATCCGATATTGCGCGGATGCGTGTTTTGTAAAGAAAAGACCAAAAGCCATAAGCAACACCAAACACATTTTAATATATTTCATTTTATTGACTCCATATATGCACTGATTTCCTGCATTCGCGCACTCTGATTCACATGAAAAGGACAGCGGCTGTCGCAGTGTCCGCAAGAAATACAGTCAGAAGCATTTTTCTCAAGTGTACGGTAATGTTCCACAGCCAACGCATCACCTGCTTTTGCAAGATCATAATACTTGTTAATCAGGCCAATATCCAGACCGGCAGGGCAGGGTTTGCAGTGATTGCAGTAGACGCATTTTCCGCTTGCTTCTTTTGGTGTAAGTGAACTGATCACGGAATAATCCAGTGCTTCTTCAGGCTGATCATAGTAAGCCAGCAAATGCTCTACCTCTTCGATATTGGATGCTCCCGGCAGCACGGTCAGGATACCCGGGCGATCCAGCGCATATTTGATGCATTGATACTGTGTCAGCGCTTTTCCAAACGGAGACTGTTCAGCATCCAGCAGCTGGCCTCCGGAAAAAGGTTTCATCACGGAGATCCCTACGCCTTCTTTTTCACAGCGCTTATAGACTTCAGCCCGTTCGTCAGTTGACCCGTTTGCGTATTCTCCGTGCCCGTAATCATAGGCAGGGTTGACAGAAAACATCAGCATATCGATCTCTGCATCATCCATGATCCGCTGAATGACACCGGGGGTGTGTGATGAAAGTCCGATATGATGTACGACACCCATTTTCTTGAGTTTCAGGATCATGTCCAGGATACCGTTTTCCCGGTAAGTTTCCCAGTCAGATATTTCATCCTGGCAGTGAATGAAACCGTAATCGATATAATCCGTACGAAGATTTTTCAGCTGCCATTCCACGGAACGCTTCACGACATCACCTTCCAGTGACCAGCCGTAGGTTCCGGCGGAATAATCGGCGCCGAAATGGATCTGATAGAAAATCCTGTCACGAAGGTCATGGAGGGCTTCACCGTAGATTGGAAAAGAAGACCCGTCTCCGGCAGCAAGATCGAAATAATTGATCCCGCCCTCAACTGCACGCCGCAAAGCCTTTACCGCTCCATCCATCCCGCCTGCATACATATATGCTGAACCGATCCCGATCTCGCTGATCCTGTCTCCGGTACGTTTATTTATGCGATAATTCATAACCTCTCTCCCTGAATCAATTTCCTGTATTTATCTGACGGATCACTTTCGCCGGAATCCCAGCGGCTAGCATATTTGCAGGGATATCCTTTGTTACCACAGCTCCGGCCGCAACGATCGCGTTATCTCCAATGGATACTCCGGGGAGAATTGTGACATTTGCCCCAACCCAGACATTATTTCCGATCCGTACCGGCAGCGGATGCAGATCATGACGATGCTCCGGTGCAAAGTCATGATTCAACGTTGCAATCATGCAGTGATGTCCGATCAGTGTCCCGTCACCGATATATATGCCGCCCTGATCCTGCATCGTACAGCCGGTGTTGATATAAACATGATTGCCTATATGGATATTCTTTCCGCAGTCAGTGTAAAAAGGCGGGATCAGCCCCAGCGTATGGTTAACCGGCCTGGACGTCAGCCCTGAAAAGAGTTCCTGCAGTTCTTCCGGGGTATGGTATCCGCTGTTTATGACAGCCGTTATTTTCAGCGCCTCCTGTGTCAGATATCCGCTGTAATTTATTATCTCTGACTCAGCGCTGATCGTTTTTCCGCTGTTACAGTAATCCAGAAATTCCTGCAGTTCCATATTTCATTTCTCCTAAAGGTTATCCTTGAAAAAAAGCTCCAGTTTGTCGAACGGGATCCTGTCAGTACGGTCATAGAGATCAATGTGTTCGGCGTCTTCAACCACATAGATCTCCTTTGGTTCAGCAGCTTTTTCATAGGCAACTTCAGAAAAGGATTTGGAATGCGCCCTGTCGCCGACTACAAAGAGGATCGGGCGGGGTGAAATCTCATTCACATAATCCAGACACTTGAACTGGAGCATCGCCAGGTTGCTTGTTGTGGTAAAACCGCCTCTTGCGTTGGGATGGTGTCCCCTGCTGAGAGCATAAAACCGGTTCCATTCATTTGTCAAAGGATCTGTCTCCGGCAGTTCATCGTCCTTATAAGGCGCTTCGGGAAATGTCGGATTATACTCCGGCTGTCCTGCTTCAAAATCCTTCCATCGCTGCTCTCCGAGCTGAGCCTTCATACCATCCAATACTTCCTTCTGCAGATTCATCATTCCCCGGACATTGGAAATATCATACATGGACGCGGTAGCTACTGCTTTGATTCTCACATCGACAGAAGCCGCAGAAAGCGCAAAGCCTCCGCTGCCGCAGATGCCGATCACGCCGATCCGGTTCCGATCCACAAAAGGAACTTTTACGCCGAGAAAATCTACAGCTGCGCTGAAGGATTCAGCGAACAGATCCGGGGAAGATACATGCCGCGGCTCTCCGCCGGATTCGCCCATATATACCTGGTCAAAGGTAAGGACTACGAATCCGCGCTGCGCCAGTTCATTGGCATAGACACAGGGACCCTGTTCTTTTACACCGCCATACGGCGCACCGATGATCAGTGCGGGGTATTTCTTTGTTTCATCCAGGTATTTTGCTTTGTAAATATCAGCAGCGATTGCTATCCCGTAACGGTTGTTATAACGAACATGTTCCCGCACAACATTACTGCTCAGTTTTGATATATATCCTTAAGACATAATGATTTCCTCCATAATTATTCTCTTGAACTATTATAATTTTTACCTTACATATAATCAAATACCTGTTTTTTATATAATGATATAATAAAATAGAATAGATAAATGAAAAACCGCCGACAGGGCATATCCCCATCGGCGGTTTTGTTTTTCCGGTTCTTTTCCAGGTTGAGGACGAAAAATAACCGGATCATTTCCCCTCAATAAGAAACGCCTATGGTAAAATAAGCTTATTTATCCTCCTTAACGTGAAAATTTTAATAGTTAAGGAGGATAAATCTTTGTTTTTAGAGGTTTTTATAATATAATTACTCTCAATAATATGATCTTAACATCTTTTCCTGATAAAAGAGAGGCAACTGATGAACAAGAATAAGTTTGTAGGAAGAACAGAAGAAGTCAAAATTCTCCAAAAATATTATGAATCGCAGAAATCAGAATTAGTTGCCGTATTTGGCAGGAGAAGGGTGGGAAAAACCTTTTTGGTAAGGGAAACCATGAAGGAAAAATTTGATTTTGAATTTTCCGGAATGTACCAGGTTCCTGCAAAAATTCAGCGCAGACAATTCCAAGTCGAATTGGATCAGTTGTCTAAAGAAAAAAATAAGATGCCTGCTGATTGGTTTGAGGCTTTTGGAAACCTGAAAAGGTATCTGTTATCATTGGGTAAAGAAAAGGTCGTCGTTTTTCTTGATGAATTACCGTGGATGGATACACAAAAAAGCAATTTTATCGCTGCTCTTTCCTGGTTTTGGAACAGCTGGGGGAAAGAATCTGTTATTTTAAAATTATATGTCTGTGGTTCAGCAACGACATGGATGCTCGAGAAACTAATCGGAGACAGAGGCGGCCTTTACGGTCGAATCACCAGGTCTATTTATCTGGCGCCCTTTACACTGGCAGAGACAGAATATTTTCTCAATGATATCAAGGATATGAATTATGGACAGAAACATGTCCTTGACGCTTATATGGTTTTTGGCGGTATTCCCTATTACCTTGACATGCTTGACAAAGAACTTCCTTTTTCGGTGAACGTAGATAATCTGTTTTTTTCGGAAAATGCGCCATTAAAGACTGAATATGAATTTTTATTTCGATCACTTTTTCGCAACAGTAATAATTACAGAAAAGTTATCGAACTTCTTTCAGAAAAGTTAATCGGACTTACCAGAGAAGAAATTGCAGAAAAATGCAATCTTTCCGGTGGGGAACTTAGTCATATAATAAAGGATCTGAATTCCTGCGACTTTATCAGAGGTTATTCGGATCCCAACAAGAAGGAACGTTCCTATGTTTATCAGCTGACGGATATGTTCTCGCTTTTTTATCTCCGATTCGTTCAAAACAATGATGGACAAGATGCACACTTTTGGACAAATATGAGTAATACAGGAGCAAAAAACGCATGGGCCGGTTATGCATTTGAACAGGTTTGCCTTCACCATATACAACAGATAAAAATCAAGCTTGGCATTTCCGGTATTCTCAGCAATGCGTATGCATGGAACTGCAAGCCCTTCACCGATAAGGATGGAAACGAATGGAAAGGCGGTCAAATTGATTTGGTGATTGACCGGAGTGATAATGTCATGAATCTCTGTGAAATGAAATATTCTCAGGATGAATATTTAATTGACAAAGATTATGCGGACACGATAAGGGTGAGAACGAATTTATTCAGAAATGTACAAAAAACAAAAAAAGATTTAAAGTGTACTTTCATCACTCTTTATGGCGTCAAAAGCAATATATACAGCCGTATGGTTGACAATCAAATTACGATGGATGATTTATTTCATAAATAGAGAATGAAAATTCATTTTATTTGAATGGAATACACGGTACAAAATAGCTGTGTGAAATGCCTGTTGACATATGGGCAGGCGGGGTATGGGACAACAGTCCCCATACCCCGCCCGGTAGTTTTAAAAAGCGCCCTTAGTTATGTTTTTCCAGATAATTCTGAAGACGCAGCGCGGCATTGTCTTTCAGGTTCCGGTAAAAAAACTGTGTATCGTAAATATGCAGTACGCCGGGGGCAAGCACCGGGATGACCGGCTTGTAGTCAGCCGCATCAATGTCAGTGACTTTCAATACGCCTCTGTCCGGATCGATATAGGCGCCGCACAATTCGGTTTCTTCACGCTTGACCTCGCCCCTGCCATTCACCAGACGTGAGCCTTTGTTCAAGGATTTATCGGCGGGAGTGGAATCGGTCTTCCAGTTCAGCGGATTGATGGAAAGCGCTTTTTGACCGGCCGGGTTGATCAGAGATTCCGTCACATCCGGTGCCTCGCAGTCAAAAGAGACGATAACGCCCGTGTCACCTTCACCCTGCGCCATTTTGAGCTGAGGATACTCGTTTACCAATTCCTCGGTAATGGGCCAACCGATGAGATATGCCGCCACCAGTTGGGACGCAAGCTTTTCATCACCGAAATACTCCTGCATCAAACGTCTGCTCATATAAGCGCCTTGAGAAAAACCCATGAGAATGATGGGACGTCCGTTGTTTTCATTTTTCAAATAATAATCAAACGCGGCAGACACATCCCTGTATGCAAAATCAAAGTAAGGCTGCCATTCTTCAAATGGGAGAGCGTAAGTTGTTAGTGTAATTTGCCGGTAAACAGGTGAAAAAGTCCGGGCATCAGGGGCGAAAATATCCTTAAAGATATTTGTCTGGATCAGAAAGGCAGTGAGCCCCTGCACATCGTCAGCAAACATGTTATGACTCAATGAGCTGGAGACGGTCGGTGCAACGCAAAAGAAATCTACATCTGTTTCCTCCAGGTCGTTATAAATGATCCAGTTGGCCGCCTCAGAATAGTCAAGAGGGGCTTCAGCAAGATATTCGTCAGACTGTGCCATTCCGACGGTAAACCCGCAAAGCAGTCCGATGATAAGCGACACAAAAATGATGAGTTTGATTGTTTTCATTTTGTTACCTCAACTTGATTCATTTATACTGTTCAGAACCCTGCGTCACGACACAAAGTACAGCCCTGCTGATAGGGTAAGACGCATCACCACGGGCATATCGACCCGGTGACCGAGTTCATTCATCATTGCGCTGTTGGGGAGGGAGGATTCCATCCCGCTGCTGACGGACGGCTCCGCGCCCGCCTTTTTGCCTGCAGATTTTTTCCTTTGTTCGTAAGTGAAGCTCATTGGTCCTCTCCTCATCATTTTTTCGAGAATAACTCTCCCGTGCCATGATTTTCATGGGGTATAGATCCCATACCCTGCTGAAACAATTTTGCGGTATCTATGATCTTCCTGATGCAAATCACCTTGCATCATTATTTTATTTAATTATAATATGCATGGGGTAGGTTTTCCAGAATGTCAAATATCCCTGTCCTATCGCGTAAACGGTTACTTTTCACGGGTTCGCCAATGAGGACTGTCCCCGGTGGCATACCAAGGCACATCCGGGTCAGCTACAGCTTTCCACTCTTTTGTTTCGTTGTTTTTATCCCAAGAATCATATCCATTGTTTTCTTTGGAGCGGTTTGAGATAGTTCTTTCGTAAATCCCTCATGTTCCCAAAAAATTCCCGCTCAGATTCTGATACAGTTGATGATTCAATCTTTAATTTCAATAATTCCATTGAACAAAGCAAGTCAGCTGCTTGAAAAAGTCTGTAATCAGAGGGAATAACTCTTTTTATTTCCACATTGGGCAATAATATTGTAAAAACAGATGCAAGCAGCTTGGTAATTTCAACCTGGCCGTTATCATAATAAATTTTCACGTTATTAAAATTCATAAATTCCTGATAATGATTCCGTATAAATGAAGATATTTGTTTTGACAAATTTGTTACAGCCTGAACCGAATCTTCAATGTGTTTTTTTTCAATATGTACACAATGGTATGCAATATTCACATGATTTATGAATGATACCATGTAGTTGAAAATATGCCGCCGCTGAGAGATAGATACATATTCATATTCATTTTCACGGCGAATTATCGGACCTGTGTGTACACAATGATGAGGAAAACCTATTAATGAGAGGTTTTCTTCAAGTTTTTTCAGCGGAGAGGATATATCTTCTGACTGTTCATGAAATACCATTGCAATAATATAATATGGAGATCGGTAATCGTAATTCCCGAAATCACCGCTTTCATCAATAAAAATGCTTAGCTCTTTCATGAGTATTATTCCTATTAAAAATAGCGGGGAACATCCCCGCTCTCGATGGACCCGGGTCTTTCGACCAGCCCCAGTTGACATTACTGCCAACCTTGTCTATACTATAGCATGAAGATAATATTTTGTCAAGTTCAATTATCATGTTTATTGGGTTGAATGCCAGTGAAATGGTACCTTTTTATTGTTACTTTTCACGGGTTAGCCAATGGGGACAGTCCCATAAAGGGACAGACCCCATTGCATTAATTTCCGGAATTCAAAGCGAGCACCGCGTGGTGCTGATCCAGCCGGCGGCATTTGCCCTCGGTATACGTCTGGATGAGCCTGTAGGCAATATCCAGCGTTGCGGAGCAGTGGTAGAGGAAATCTCCGCCGCAGTGGGTATAGCACAGGTTCACATGTGCTGTGAGCAGCGCGTGAAAGGTATTGAACGGCGCAGCGTGAGAGCGCCAGACGCCCATCACCGCGTAGTTCCCCGGTGTGCTCATGCAGCCAAGCCAGAAGCCCACGATGTGTCCGTTCCTGAGATAGGCAAGGGACATCTCCGGCTGCATGCCGGGGGCATACCACGGCACATCCGGGTCGGCAAGGAGCGCTTCGAGCTGCTCCGGCTCCAGATCAGTGAAACGGATGACGTTTTCCGGCATGCTGTAGTCCGGAAGGAATGCCCGCCCAAGGAGCCGGGAATCACGGAAATCGGCGCTGTCCATGGTATAGACCGGATGACTTACCATCGGCTCCCCGCCCATGGCGCGGACGGCGCGGTCCATCGCATCCAGCTCTTCCCCGGCAAGGGTATAGGAGAGCGTCAGCTTATCCGCGCCTGCCGCAGCGGCGGCCTCTGCGGAAGCAGCCAGCAGCGCCGCGCCGACACCTCTGCCGCGCACCTGCGGGTCAACAAACAGGCTTGCCAGGGTGGCAGCGCCCGGATCCTCCTGGTCTTCTGTGATCACAGCCGCACCGACGGCGCAGTTGTTCCATACCGCGCCTATTGCTGCAAAGCTCTCCGGATCCTGCTGCATCTCCGCGTTGATATGCGGCATAATATACTGTTCATAAGGCCCCGGCTCCGCCGGATCGAATACGACCAGTTTTATGTCAAGCTCTTCCTTTTCCATGCTGCGTCTCCTTTCAGTAACATTTTGTGCCGTCATTTTTTTATCCGTTCAGAGCCCTGTTCTTCACAGGCGGAGCGAGGCAAAGCCATCACTTTTTGCGCTTCTTCCGGTATTGTTCATATATTTTCTTCAGCTTCTCTTTCTCGCCTTGAAAAATTTGCATATCATTAATATCTATGACATTTGGGTCTTTGATTCGCTCTGACGAAGCATACCGATTTGAATGATTAATAGCCATCGTGCCCTTTTCTACGGCAACTCTGTCATTAACAGATTGTTCTGTTTCGAAATCATTCCATGCATTTCGAAGTTCGTTGGGATCCATTAGACCATCTTCGTCCATATGTTGGTTTAAACTTTGATAAAGTTCGACATCCGTTGCGGCTTGATTTGTCAATTCATACGACTTTTTCGGGTCCAGGTTCTTTCCGCCGGCTTCCTCCCACTTCTTTCCGACGTCCATTTTAATGGAAGCAATTCGTTTGTTTATTCCTTTGATTATATCTTTCAGCCTCGTTTTGTCATTGAGCGTCTTTTTGAACCAATTCTCATCTTCAGGGTCAATACCGAAACCTTTCGTATTTCCGGCATAACTGATTCCGGCATTAATGGCGTACAGCCTGTCCAGATCCTTTTGGAGCTGCTTATCTTCTTCCGGCTCCTCTTTCTTTTTTCCACCGCCCATGGCGATTTCATCAAACCTTTTCAGTCTGGTTTCATCACGCTTGGCAACGGATCTTTTGGAAACATTGTCTAAACTGTTATATAGCGACAAATAGGACGCATCGTCCCCGCCATTCAATTGACGCGCGTTTTGAATACTGTTGGCTTCCATAAGCATCTGATCTATGACGTCAGGTCCGTTTTTATTCAGCTTGTCCTTCGCATCCTGCGCCGTCTTCTGCCGGCCGCCTTTGGAATTGGACATGGAATTCATCAGACTTGTATAGATGTCGTAATCCATCCCCTCTTCACTGTGCGCGGCATAATAATTCTTTTTTGACTTCAGCAATTTTTTCTTCTCATCGCCGTGGAAGTTTTCAAATTCAAGTTCAGTCCCATCCATCGAATCACGGAAATTCACCAGGCTCTGTGCGGAATTCACCATTCGATTCTGGATGCCCGCAAAGGTTTTCATGTCAGCGTTCTGCTGCATATACTTATAAAAATCATAGTCTCCTTCTTTCAGGAGGGGATTATGGGGATTGTCCGCCGTGCCTTCACGCATCATCGCGGCCTGGATGCGATAGAGGCGAGCCAGGTTATTTTCCCGGTCCATTAATTCATCCTCGTCCGCTTCCCTGGTGGAATACAGGGAACTCAGGCTCTCTTCCTCTTTCCATCTGTCCATTGCCTGCGCTTTTGCGGACTTTTTCTTACCGCTTTTTGCCTGCATCGGGCCCGCCGCGGAGGCGGCGGAGGCGTTCGAGAGCGGCGCAGTTGCAACGCTCTCTCCCCGGGCTGCCTGAAGACCTTCCCGGTCGGCGCGAGCTTCGAGGGCGGAATCATTCACAAGCCCTTTGCCCTTCACCTCGCCCCTTGCCTGGGATGCGACGTGGGAGATCTCATGGCCCAGCAGCGCCTGTCCGCGTGTGCTGGAAAAGTCCAGCTTGCCCGGTGCGAAGGCGATGTTGCTGCCCTTTGCCACCGCTTCGGCTCCTGCCTCGCCCACCGCCCGGTTCTCATAGAGCTTCACGGCAGAGAGATCCATGCCGAAAGCGCCTTCCATCTTCTCGCGCATCACCACGGGCATATCGACTTGGTGGCCCAGTTCATTCACCATTGCGCTGTTGGGGAGGGAGGATTCTATCCCGCTGCTGACGGACGGCTCCGCGCCGTTCTTTTTGCCTGCCGATTTTTTCCTTTGTTCGTAAGTGAAGCTCATCGGTCAACACCTCATTATCATTCTTTAGGACACTGTTCAGAACCGGGACGGTTACAATCCGAAGGATGGAACTGTCACCTTCTGTGAAGCAACATGGGACTGTCCCACATGCCCCCGCTAAAACGGTTTAATACACTCATATTAACATAATGATACCAGTTAAGGAAGCAAATTCTGCCACCGTCAGGGATTTTTGGATTTGACAATCTGGAACACCCCAAGGACAACGGGGACAGGCGAAACTATCGCGTCGTATACAAAGAGCTAAGCTCCACCTTGCGACGCGTGCTTGCCGCGCGTAACCGATCCCGAATTATCCAGTCCCCGCCGGCGAACCTGTGAAAATTTATTATTATATTTATCCAGAACAGAACATTATGAAAACAAATTATCTCCCGTTATGATATTCTGAACGATCCCGGAATATTTGTTTCTTGAGAGCCCGTTCGCTGAAATCAGCGTTATATGAATCGCTTTTGAAGTTTTTGATTCTTTCTGAAAAGAAGATAATCTGCTCTGGAGCTTTTCGTATTCATCCCGGCTGATTTCGTAGATTCCATTACTGAACTTCATCTCACATAAGTTGATCACACCGTCTTTCCGGTCGATCAATAAATCTATTTGTGCACCGGATCCGGATGATGTGCTTTTCCATGCGTATTCCATTGTTTCCACACCGCTGATGCCCAAAGCAAACTTTATTTGCGGAATATGGTTCAGGCAAACAATTTCGAATGCATTTCCCCGCCAGGCATTGTATGATGGAGAATTGAGATAACTCATCCAGGATCCATACTCTTTTTTCTTTAAAAATTTCAGATTGAATAAGACAAACGGGTCGATCAGTTGATAGAAAGCCTCGTTTTTCGATTTCATAAAATTTGTATATTTTCGAACAAAACCACATTGTTCAAGCTCAATCAGGTTGTTTGACAGGACAGATCCACTTTCAATTTTCAATAATTTTATGAGGGATTGGCGAGTCTTTCCCTCTTTTGTTTGAGCCAGCGCTTCGATAACTGCCATATGTTTTTCCGGCTTTTTGAAGAGAGAAGAAAACAGATTGTCATATTCGTTTTGAAGCGATCCATAATTCTTAAAACACAGTTCTTCAATATTTTGTGCAAGGCTCAGACGTCGATCCAGCAAATTCAAATAATAAGGAATACCGCCAAATGTCATATAGCATTCGATGATTTGTCCTCTTGTCAAAACCATCCCATTGTTACGAAGAAGATCTTCGCATTCACTCACCGAAAAAGGCATCATATGAATCTGCCTGGTAAGACGGTTGTGAAATCCCTTTCTGTTCTTCAGCAGATTGTCGATGATCCAGGAAGTGGCAGATCCGCAAACGATCAGCAGAAGGTCTTCCTTTGAAGATCCAAAACTGTTCCAGAAAAAATCCAGAGCGCTTTTGAAATCTGATCTTGCGGTATCCATCCAGGGAAGTTCATCCAGAAAGACAACCAACTTATTGTTCACCGGTTCGCGGTAGACATCAGCGGATGTAAGGATCTCTTTCAAGCGTGAAAAAGCTTCGAACCAATCCTTTGGCTGCTGCCTTTCTTTACTGCCGTATGCCATCAGGCTCTCATGGAATGCTTTCAGTTGACTTTTTGTCTTCTCTTCCGAAAGTCCGGTAGCATAAAAGGAGAATTGATTGTTGAAATATTCTTTCACCAGGTAGGTTTTACCAACTCTCCGTCTGCCATAAATCGCAATGAATTCGGGCCTTTCGGATTCAATACAAATCGAGAGAGCATCCATTTCCCTTTTTCGGCCGATGATTTTCATGTAATCCTCTTATATTTCGCCAATTGTTATGCAAATTCTTATATTTTGGCGTTTTATAACTTTATTTATACCAATAATCCGCCAATTTATATTATTGTATCATAAAAAAAATCGTAGATGCATCTATCCGATATTTTCAACAGAGTTCACGGAGTTGGCGCAGTGGCAGAGGAAATCCATGTCTCATACAGGATATTGCCATGCCTTTCCTGATTTAGATATAAAAGCCTGTGTTAAGGGCATCCTCGCCCTCCATATTCAACAATCTATCCCATTTCCTTTGTTTCTTCGACTTTTTATCTTTTTTCTTCTTTCCGCTTTTTGCCTGCATCGGGCCTGCGGCGGATGCGGCAGACGCGTTTGAGAGCGGTGCGGACGCGACGCTCTCCCCGTGGGCTGCTTTCAGCCCTTCCAGGTCGGCACGGGCTTCGAGTGCGGAATCATTTACAAGCCCTTTGCCCTTCACCTCGCCCCTTGCCTGGGATGCCACGTGGGAGATCTCATGTCCCAGCAGCGCCTGCCCGCGTGTGCTGGAAAAATCCAGCTTGCCCGGTGCGAAGGCGATGTTGCTGCCCTTTGCCACCGCTTCGGCTCCTGCCTCGCCCACCGCCCGGTTCTCATAGAGCTTCACATCCGAGAGGTCCATGCCGAAGGCGCCTTCCATCTTCTCGCGCATCACCACGGGCATATCGACTTGGTGACCGAGTTCATTCAACATTGCACTGTTGGGAAGGGCGGATTCCATCCCGCTGCTGACGGACGGCTCCGCGCCCGTCTTTTTGCTTCCAGATTTTTTCTTTTGATCGAAAGTGTAACTCATCGGTCATTACCTCCTTATCATTTTCGGGGAGAACTCTCCTGTGCCATCATTTCCGATGTTGTGCAGCTCTCATGCTCCCACTGATACGATTTTAGCTGTTTCATGGTCGTACATCTGCAAATCACCTTCCTCAGACCCAGGAATCGAGTTCTTTATCGATATCCATTCCGCCATATAATACGCGGATTACATTAACTTGAGCTTTTGAATGATCTACCAAATAATAGATAATGTGATTTCCCGTTACAAGAAACCGTATTTCTTCTCCATTGCTCCCCGTTTTATAGATTTGATGCCTTTCGGGCATTTCATTTAGAGAAAGAATTGCTTCCGAGATGCGATTAAACACGGTTGCTGCATTCATGGGCGCATACAATGTTTGTGCGATATATTCATAAATATCCCGAATATCACGATCGGGTTTTTCAGATAAATGCACAAAGTAAGTCATAGATGGTAATCTCTGCGCATCTGCTTAAAAGCATCTGCAGCGGGAATTGTTTTCCTTGCCCGAATCTCTTCAAGGCCTTTTTCCAATTCCTGATCTATCTGTTCCCCTGTGAGTGAACGCATACTGATCGGAACCTTATCGTTCGGAATTGTAACCTCAAAAGGAAGCCCTTGATGAAGAATGATCTGTTTATAAAACATGTTGATTGCTCCGGATGCGGGAATACCCAGGATATCCAATATGGCCTCTGCCTGTTCTTTCACGTCAGGTTCGATTCTTGCATATAAATTGGCTGTTTTCGCGGACATAGCACCTCCTGATAATCTATACAACTATTATAGTACAATGTCCGCACAAATGCAAATCTGATCCTCGAAAAATTTCTTCTTCAAGTTCTTTCTCCGTTGCCCTTCATGCGTCCGCCGGGGACTGCCCCCGGATGTACACAGCAGATCTATCGTTGTGAATGATCGTCATGATTAAATTCCAAACAATTTGCTATGACCGCCTGTACGCATCAGGATCAGTTTTAATCCCTCAGCGTCCTTTGCGTAAATCAATAGCCAGTCCGGTTTTATATGGCATTCACGCGCACCTTCAAAATCTCCATGTAAAGCATGGTCATGATGCTTTTCTTCAAGGGGTTTATCTTCTGCAAGGCATTTTACAACTGTATTAAATGTTTGTTGGTCAAAGATTTGCTGTTTTTGTATAGCCTTGTAGTCCTTCTTAAATCTGTTTGTAGGCTCTAATTTACGCATTCAGAGCTTCCACCATTTCTTCAACGGAATCGAATGATCCGAGAATATTTTCACCATGCAAGGCTGAGCGTACTGTTTTCAACGTTTCCCGATACGCATCTTCCTGTTGTTGATAGAGAAATAATAGAAACTCATCCGCAATATGTTTTCGTTCTTCATCCAGATTTTCGTAAAGCATTTCTCCGGTCATTGTATTATTTATAGTTTCACGCATCGCTTTATCTCCTTGAATGATTTGTCTTGAAATCATTTTATCACATGGAACGTAGTTTGAGAATTGTGCAGCTTATCTGTCATCACATCATCATCATTCAAAAGATACATCCGGGGACTGTTCCCAATCCCAATTGCTTAGGAGATCTCATGACCCAGCAGCGCCTGGCCCCGTGTACTGGAAAAGTCCAGCTTGCCCGGCGCAAAGGCAATATTGCTGCCCTTTGCCACGGCTTCGGCTCCGGCCTCGCCCACCGCCCGGTTCTCATAGAGCTTTACCCCGGAGAGGTCCATGCCGAAGGAATTTTCCATCTTCTCGCGCATCACCACGGACATATCCACCCGGTGGCCAAGGTCTGCTGATGAGGGATTCTCCATCTCCGACAGCAATACGCTGTTGGGGATGGAGAATTCCATCCGGCTGCTGACGGACGGCTCCCCGCCCGCCTTCTTACTTACCTGTTTTTTTCATTGTTCGTAGCTATAACTCATCGCTCAAAACCTCAATATCATTTCCAGCCTCGATCACTACCCCCAATCTTATTCCTTATTTCTTCATTCGGCATCGCCCATCAATCATATACCGAGATTTCGTCTTCGTCATATTTCGGCTTTTCTTTCAATGCTTTTTTATAATAATTCCGTATCCATTCTTCATCCGTTAACTGTTTCTTGGGCTTGTGGAATATTTTTTTGAACCAGTTCTTTATCTGCTCTCCCCATGTTGGTTCATCTTCTTCATAATGAATCAATTCGATATTTGGTTGAAGCATACCTCTAAACTCATTTTGAAGCTTCTCCTTTTCCATTGCATCATCGAATGCTTGATCCTCATCCTTATCGGAATAGTAGGCATTTGCGCTTTCCATATCTGCTTTTTCTCTCTCACGCAGTTTCTTCTTACCGCTTTTTGCCTGCATCGGGCCTGCCGCGGATGCGGCGGAGGCGGTCGACAGCGGCGCGGAGGCGACGCCCTCTCCCCGGGCAGCCTTCATGCCTTCCCGGTCGGCACGAGCCTCCAGGGCGGAATCGTTCACGAGCCCTTTTCCCTTCACCTCACCCCTTGCCTGGGAGGCGACGTGGGAGATCTCATGTCCCAGCAGCGCCTGTCCACGGGTGCTGGAAAAGTCCAGCTTGCCCGGCGCGAAGGCGATGTTGCTGCCTTTGGTGACTGCTTCGGCTCCTGCCTCGCCCACCGCCCGGTTCTCATAAAGCTTCACGGCAGAGAGGTCCATGCCGAAGGCGCCTTCCATCTTCTCGCGCATCACCACGGGCATATCGACCCGGTGACCGAGTTCATTCACCATTGCGCTGTTGGGGAAGGAGGATTCCATCCCGCCCACGACGGACGGCTCCGCGCCCGCCTTTTTGCTTCCCTGTTTTTTCTTTTGTTCGTATGTGTAGCTCATCTGTTATCTCCTTTTTATGGATTGGTAGAGTTTTCGCTATTTAAACTTCTCAATAAATTCCAAAGGGGTGTAAATTGATATAGTATCTAACAGAACTTTCATAAATTCAATCTTTCTGTTCGAACTTCATCAATGTCCAGCCATTTTCCCGCAATGCCTTTTAGACTTTTAAATTCCAAATCGTCGGCTTCTTTTTCAGAAATAGGAGTTATTGTTACTTTAAAAAAACTGTCAGCAAGACTTTCTGTATCAAAGAGTTCTTTCAATTGTTCCTTATTCGCCGTTGTTGTAATTGTCATAATGTTATCTTCCTTCGAATGAAACAGTAATCCATCTCATCTATGATATTATAACAAAATTAATTCTGAAAATAATTCATTTGCATTGGCACAGAATTACTCAGTCTTCAGGGATCGGTGTTTTCCGCGTAGTCTTCCAGCCAGTGAAAAGCACCGGTTTTGTATTTTTTAATTATCAGGATGCTCCTTTTGACCATACTATATCTCTAAATACAATTATACTATTTCAGAAAACAACTTTTCTCCCGGGCAGGGATTTTTGGATTTGACAATCTGGAACATCCCTAAATTTAGTAGCAAACGGTACCAAGGTAAAATGTCCCTGAAGTAAAAAACGATTACCATCATAGCTATAATCATTTTTTGAATCCTATTTTATTTGGGATGTTTTCGACCTATTGATTTTCAATATAATTCCGTGTAAAATATATACAGGGAGGAAGAAAATGGCTGAACGAAAGACAATTGACGAATTGACATTAATGGACGATTATATGTTTGCGGCTGTGTTTGAGAACACAAATTTTCTTCGCCCGCTGCTGGAATTTATTCTGAAAATAAAAATTGCTGAAATCAAACTGGTTGAACCGCAGCGCTCTGAGAAACAGGGGTATCATTCCAAAGGGATACGGCTGGATCTTTATGTCGTCGATGAAAATGGGACGATTTACAATGTGGAAGTCCAGACCTATACCGAAGGTGCACTTCCGAAACGTATGCGTTATTATCAATCTGTTGTGGACATCAGTATTCTGAGTCCCGGCAGCGATTACAGTCAGCTGCGGAAGTCGTTCATCATTTTCATCTGTAATTACGATCCGTTTGAAAGAGACCGCTATATTTACACATTCGAAAACACCTGCCGGGAAGAACCGGATTTGACGTTTGGCGATGACAGTTTCAAAGTTGTAGTCAATACGAAGGGATCCAGAGGAGAAATCAGCGCTGAACTGAAGGAAATTTTGACCTATTTGGATAACGAATCCGTTACCGGTCCGATCAGCAGAGAATTGGACGAAGCTGTCAATTCGGTTAAGTCCAGCGAGGAAAGGAGATTGGAATATATGAGACTCACACTTCGTGATAATGAGATGATTGCAAAAGGGCGACAGGAAGGGCGACAAGAAGGGCGACAAGAAGGGCGACAGGAAGAGCAAATTTCTTCTATTCGAAATTTGATGGACACATTGAAACTTACTGCACAGCAGGCAATGGATGCCCTCAAAATTTCAGAATCTGATCAGCAGCGCTATCTTTCTTTACTGTAATACCGGGACGGTTATCATCGCCGCTACGCATTTCTGATCGACCGGATTCGGCATTACCAGTCAATCGGCTTACCGATTGAAGAGGCCGTTGACAAAGCGATCACAGATTTAGCGGAAGATTCAGTAATAAAGCCGTTTATCATCAAAAATAAAGCGGAGGTGAAACGTATGTGCATCACAGAATATGACCAGGTCCGTACTATGAATATGTTCAAAGAAGAAGGACTTGAAGAAGGAATTGAAATTGGTCAATTCAAGGCACTTGCCAATCTCGCAGAGAAGAAAATTATCACAGTCGAACAAGCTGCCGAAGAAGCCGGGATTTCACCAAACTGGTCACCGTTATGATCAAGGTCTGTGAGATGGAAGAGAACAATAAAAAACTGGCTGCCATGAACAGTTCCAAACGCTGACATGGACCGGCAAAGGCTGATTTGCCGGAGAAAACGTAAGAGATGAACCCGATATTACAATTTGCCATCAAAGAAATGGATGAAAGATATGCCGAGCTGGAAGCAAGGTCGGAGGCAGACCACCGCATTCCTGACGGTGTCGAAGAATTTTTGGATGTGCCGTTTCAGGGGGCGGGAGACAGCCCGCTGGCAGTGGACATTTTCCGTCCGAAAGGCCGGAACTTCGCCCCGCTGCCCGTTGTGATCATGGTCCACGGGGGCGGACTGGTGGTAGGCACCCGCAAGCTCTCCCGGACCTTCTGTGAAAATCTTGCCGAACGAGGCTTTCTGGTGTTTGCACCCGAATACCGCCGGGTACCGGAGGCGGACGCGGTCGGGGAGATCGGGGACGTTTACGCGGCTTTTACGTTCATAGCCGACGTGATCAGGCAATACGGGGGCGATCCCGAGCGGATCGCGATCGTATCGGAAAGCGCCGGTTCCTTTTTGTCTCTTTACACTGCAGCAGCCACAACCTCTCCCGTTTTGCGGGAGACCTTCGGCCTTTCGCCTGTGTCACCCCTTCGTGTCCGTGCCCTGGCATGCTTCAGCGGCTTTTATTACACCGCGCGGAAGGATGCTGCCGGACTGCTATACGCAAAGAATATCTACGGCGAAAGGAAAAAGGATCCCGCCTTTATGCAGTTCATGGATCCGGAATATGCCGAGGTGATGAACGCCCTCCCGCCCCTTTTTATCGTCGGGAGCGACGCGGATTTCCTGAAGTCTTATACAAAAGACTACGCGGAAGCGCTGCGCCGGGCGGGACATCCCTGCAAGCTGGTCTACTACACCGACAATAAAGAACTGACCCACGCCTTCCCTGCCCTGAAGCCCGAACTGCCGGAGAGCCGGGACGTCCTGGACAAGCTGGTGGAATGGGTTTTGGAAATCTGCGGTCCGCGTTTTTCCTGATAAACTACAGGGTAACCCATGCAGGTACCCTTTATTCTGAAGTGTTCACCGGACTGTCCGGGATCGTCACCGTTACAACGGTTCCCCCGCCTTCATTGGGCGTGATCGTCAGGCTTCCGCCGCACATGAGTTCAAGCCTTTGCTGAATGTTGTCCAGTGCGATATGTACCTCGCTGTTATCGGCAGTGTCAAAACCACGGCCGTCGTCTGCCACAATGATCTCGCTGGCAGATTCCGTTTTCTGCGTTCGGATGGAAATGTGAAACGGACCGGCATAGGGATCCCGTCCATGCTTGACGGCATTTTCGACAATGGGCTGCAATGTCAGCGGCGGCACGCGGAACATGGTATGCGGGGTGTCGTACTCGACGATCAGGCTGTCCTCATATTGAGCCTGCTCTACGGCAAGATAGGCACGGGTATGTTCCAATTCCATCGTGAATGGGATCGGTTCGGCGCTTGCAATTGCGGTGAAGTTTTTGCGCAGGTAGGTGGTAAAGTCCATGATGACCTGACGCGCCAGTTTCGGATCCTGATCGCAGAGACAATAGATGCTGGTCATGGTGTTGTAAATGAAGTGAGGCCGCATTTGCAGCACCATGATGCTGGCACGCTGCCCGGCGATTTTCTGCTGATGCAGTGCGATTTCCCGCTGGTGGCTCAGATCCTGCTCGATCTGATCGGAGAGGATGATGCCGTACATGGACAGACCGGAGAGAACGAGGCTGATATCGATGAGCGGGAAGACATCGGCAAACATCTGAATGATCAGAGAAACTGTCATCGGCACCATGGCGATGATAAAGCTCATATAGATTCTGTGTGGAAGCTGCTTTCGCCGCTGTATCGTACCGGCAGCATTGAGTGTCATGATCGCAACCAATGGCAGCAGGAAAAGCGGGTACAGGGGACCGCGATGAAACTGGCCGTCTGCTTTGTCATATGTAAAACCGTCGATGAAAAAGGCGCTGATAAGCAGACAAAAATAGATTACCCACAGGATGAGCACATTTTGAAAGAGTTTGCTTGAGCGAATTTTTTCTCCGGAACAGTGAAGCAGATAAACCGTCAGCATAGGCAGCGGTATTGACAGCGGCAGGCATTCCAGAGCCTGTAAAAATTGTATTTCATTCGTTTTGCCGGGAAAATACCACAGGATCATTTCGGCAAGGCAGACAGCGCAGCTCACCAGCAGAACAGAAAAAAAGCGCACAAAGAAGCGCCTGCTCCAGCGGTCGAGACCGGGAACAACAGTAGTGAACCAAATGCCCATAGCGCTCAACAGCGTTGCCGCACCGAGCATAAACCAGTAGAAGGTATTTGCCAGGCTATTCACTTAAAGCCCCCCCCCCGACAGGGAACGGATAGCGCAGCCTTTTCAGCTGCTCCTTTACGTTCTCCGGTGTCATCGGTTTGAGAATAAATCCGCTGGCCTCGGTTTTCCATGCCTCGAGTGAATAGTCGGCATATGCGGTCAGGAACACGATGTTCGTGCGGGGATTGATTTCTGTCAGCCTCCGGCAAAGATCCAGCCCGCTCGCCGTTCCCAATTCGATGTCCAGAACAGCCAGTGCGATCTGATTTGCTTTTGCATATTCGATTGCCTCTGAAGGCCAGATAAACCCGGTGATCGCTGCATTCGGCAGTACCTCTTCGAGAACGGAAAGGCACTCAGTGAGGATGACCCTGCTGTCGTCTACTATGATGACATTTGGACATTCATCGCTCTGATCCGCGAGACTGAACAGAGTGTTGGCGTCCACCCCGAGACAATTGGCGAGGCGATTGATCGTCGCCGCGTTCGGCAGACGGGAGCCGTTTTCCCAGCGGGCGATGGTGGAATGGTTGACAAACAGCAGCTGTCCGAGTTGTTTCTGTGAAATTCCTTTTTCCTCCCGCAGCTTCCGCAGCGTTTCAGCAAATATCGTGTCCAACTATACATCCTCCCTGTTATTAATATAATCCAGCCCGGAATTAAAAACAATCAGAATTGGCTAATTCAGGTTTGACAATCTGGAACATTCTCATGACAGTGGCTTGAAAAGACATTAGAATCTTTGATGTGAGGGAAGCTTTAAGGAGTTTATGCTGATGAATATAAGATTCAAGAATAAATCAAAAATCATCGATGTCCTGGTCACTGTCGCAGGCGGTTTTCTCTCTGTGGGGATGGTGATCTACGGTGTATTTTATTTAGGAGTGCGTGAAACATGGCCGGAACTGGTGCTCAACCTGTTTTACATCGCATCTCTGGTGATGATGGCCATGTACTTTTTCAAATACAAAATCACCACCATGCAGTTCAATTACTGGTGCTCTTTGTGTGTGGGCGCCACAGTACTGCTCCGCGATATTCTTTTCGCTCCTCCGCTGGAATATTATGCGATCCACCTTGCCTGTCTTACAATATCGGTGCTGCTGGTCCTGATGCTCACCTACTTTTACGCCCGCAAGGAGTGGCAAACCTACTCAAAGCGCAACCTGTGGATGATCTGCATCATCGACACGGTGATCGCAGCGCTTTACACCCTTGATATCAAGCTTGAACCCGGAAACCAGTACACCAACTATCTGATGACAGAAATCTGGATCCGCCCCACGATTACTTATGGTCTGGTGGCATGCTTTATTTCGGAGAAAGAGGAATATAATTAAATTGCATATGCTGACAGAATTTCAGAAAGATTTCCTCTCGAAAATTATCAGTGTGCCATCAGTTGGCGGTACACCTGCAGAAAACGCACCGTACGGCAAAAAGGCCAGAGAAGTACTGGATCTGTTTCTTTCCGAAGCAGCTGAATTTGGTTTCAGAACCGGAATTGTCGGGAACAGAGCCGGATGGGTGGAATTCGGAAAAGGGGAGAAACTGATCGGCATCATCTGCCACCTTGACGTTGTGCCTGTTTCTGATGGCTGGAACAGTGATCCGTTTCAGCTTTCGATCATTGAAGATCAAACGGATGGTGAAGTAATGGTTGCCCGGGGAATTGTAGATGACAAAGGCCCTGCCTGTGCAGCTTTTTTCGCCATGAAAGAACTTCTTGATGAAAACCGTGAACCGGAAAACAGCAGGATCCGGCTGATTCTTGGCACAGATGAAGAACGCACCTGTTCCTGCATTCAATACTATGCCGCTCACAGTGAGATTCCGGATTTTGCGATCACACCGGATTCAATTTTTCCCGTAATATTCAGTGAGAAGCGCATTTTGCAGCTCAGGATGATCGGAAACAATCACAACGGTCTTGAAGCACACGGCGGCAGCGCCGTCAACATCGTTCCGTCCATTGCCTGGTGTGTCATCAACGGAAACAGGATCCAAACGGAAGGCAAAGCTGCCCATGCTTCCAAGCCGGAACTGGGGGTAAACGCAATAGAACTGCTGTCTCAGGCTATGGAAAGATCCGGGATCGATATATCTATTTATCCGATAATAAGGTTTATTAATGATTTCAAAAAGAGCGAATTTACCGGATGCAATGTAACGGATGAATCCGGAAGCCTTACATATAATATTGGTATTCTCAATACGAATGAAGCTGCCTGTGAGCTGAGGATTGATTTCAGAGTACCGGCAACGGCGAATGCAGACAGTTTGATCCAAACGATCGAAACAAAAGCAATGGACTACGGTCTCCGGACAGAGGTGACACTGAATCTTGCGCCGTTAATGATCCCGAAAAACTCTCCGGAAGTCAGGAAACTAACCGAAATATGGGTAAGGCATATGGATCAGTTTACCGGTTTTCGGGAGGAATACAGAAAAATTCACGCAGAGCCGAAAGCGGTAGGTGTCGGCACCTATGCCCGTCATATTCCCAATACTGTTGCTTTTGGCATTCAGGCTCCATGGCAGGTCGATCAATGTCATCAGGCAAATGAACACGCCGCTGTGAAAGATTTTCTGCAATGGAAGGAAATAATCAGGGAATTTATCCTGATGAATGAATGAGTGAAGAATAAACGTAACTGTTCAGAAACTCGCGACGCATCACGAGATACAGCCCTGCTGTGCGGGCTTCGCCGCAGCATCAGAGCAGTCTCCGTGTGCTCCCTTCTGAATAGATACGAATCAACAATTAAGGACACCTCTAAAAACTTCCGGGCGGGGGTATGGGGGCGGCAGCCCCCGGAAACCTCCCGCGGAGATTCAGAGAATAAATTCTCTGAATCTCCGCGGGACAGAAAGGAATCGTTGTTTTTAGAGGTTCTCTAAATTATTTAAAACTCAGTTTTCTGACAAGCGCCTTCTTCCTGAAAAAGGAAATACCGTAACAAATAACCGAGTTATACCCCTGAAAGCCTCTCAGGTATTCCTTGTCAATGATCTGCTGTTTCCCTTCCAGCGCATCTTTTTCCATGTCTTCTTCTCGTTCAGATTTCTTTGTTTCAATCAACATTCCGCGCTTTTTCCGCTTTTCCCGCACATCGATATCGGACCTTCCCAGACCATTTTCCTGGTTGGACCTCACCGCATATCCGAGCCCTGAAATGATCCCTGTCATGAAAGCGTGATAATAGTTCTCGTGATAGTCATGGTAACTGATGGTATCAAACAGGATGTCTGTCATCTTATCTGACGCCTTCTCTTCATCACCGTCCCACAGCGCATCCATCAACTCCATCTGCTTCGAGCGGTCCATTGCAAGGCTGTCCTTAAAATACCGGACAACCGTCTCCTCAAAAATGTTCGAGATTTCCCGGTTAGGTATCCTGAGTTCTACGGCATCATCTTCAACATCAGGGGCTGCTTTGGTCAGATAGCCCGTCATCAGAAGAACGCTCCACAAATTGTTTTCGGTTTCATGAAGCGTGTCATAGGTGAGTTCATCCGAGACGGTTTGCAGGATGGTTCCGCCGTTCATCAGTGTTTCAAACTTATCGCTCACATCAAAGTCAGTTCTTTCGACAAAAGTTAGAAGAATTTTGTTGTGACTGGTGTTTTTCCAGTAATTTTTGGGTTTTGCTGTCGGATCATCCAGAAGTGCAGACAGATAGCATGCCACGTCCCAGGGGCAATAGACAGGCGTATTCCCAATAAAATATCCGTCATACCAGGAACGAATCAACTCCGCTTTGTCTTCCCGATCTGCTTGTCTAAGCATCAAATTCACTTCATCCTGCGTAAATCCAAAATATTTCGAAAACCTGTCGTCCAGAACCGAGTATGACATGAAATTGTTTGTTCCGGTAAAAATGCTCTCCTTTGCAATCCGCAGGCATCCCGTAATCACAGCAAATTTCAGATATTCGTTTCCCTTCAGCGCTGCCTCAAACATCCCGCGAATGACGTTCAGCATCTTCGCATAATAGCGGTTGTCCTCCGAATTTTGTTCGCTTGCCTTTGCCAGCGGCACATCATATTCGTCAATCAGGAGAATCACGGGTTTCCCGTAAACAACTGACATCATGCGCATGATGGTTTTCAGTGAATCTTTGACCTCTGCAATATCAGCCTTCCTTTCAATCAGCTTCAAAAAAACCATCTTGTCATCGCGATTGATTTTGTCACTTTCAATCATAGACTCGTGTGTTTTACACAGATCAGACAATTTCACCATAAGCGATTTATACGCATCTTCAAAAGTCAGATCCTCAACACCTTTTAGTGTCAGAAATAAAACCGGATACCGGTTCATCCATTCCGCACAGAATTCCTCATGTTTCATGATGTTCAGGTTTTCAAAGAGTTCACGGCTGTCACCTTTTTGAATGCTGAAGAAGCTTTCCATCATGCTCATCACAAGCGTCTTGCCAAAACGCCGGGGGCGTGTAAACAGTGTTATTTCATTGTCGGTTTTGCTTACCAGGTCATAAAGCAGTTCTGTTTTATCCACATAATAACTGTGGTTTCTGCGAATCTTTTCAAAATCATCCTTGCCAACAGGAATTTTCATGATAACCTTGCCTCCCTTCGAGGTCTGTCAAATAAACGGACTCACTTCGTTCATTATCGTTAAGTGTAGCTGATTCCGGCCGGAAAGTCAAGAATCATATTCCATGAACAGCAAACATTTTCTTTACCGGGCATGGGCATGCCGGCGGCGACTTTCCCCAACAGGCGTGCAATTTAAAGATAGGGGCTGTCCTATGAAGAGACAGTCCTTATCATCAAATATTGTCTTCTTTTGCTTCAGCAGCAAACTCCGGCTGCGGCAAAACGCAGCCCGGACGCTGTTGGTTTTTATCCATAGATCAGGTTTTTCTCGGTCTGAGGGTCAAACAGATGCATGACCTTCGCCTTGAAGGTGATGTACATCTTATTCCCATAGGTCAGCTGAGAGCGCTGTTCGTTGGTCAGGTCGATCGTGGGCAGCCGCAAAATGATCTTGTCATCGTTCTTTGTGACCAGGTGCAGATGCAGCTCCGACCCCATCATTTCATTGACCTGGATGGTACACTCGACGGAGTCCTCCTGGCTATTAAACAAGGCTGTGGTATGCTCCGGACGAACGCCGAGCGTGATCTCCTGCGATGTCTTACCGTTCTTTTTCAAAGCCGCGTTCTGGTCTTCATTGAGCGGGATCTTCACACCGAGGACAGAGACGGAATATTTACCGTTTTCTTCGACCAGATTTGCTTTGAGGAAGTTCATCTGAGGGCTGCCGATGAAGCCGGCAACGAACAGGTTATGCGGGGTATCGAACACTTCCTGAGGTGTCCCAACCTGCATGATCCAGCCGTCCTTCAAGACAACGATGCGGTCACCGAGGGTCATGGCTTCCGTCTGGTCATGGGTGACATAGATAAAAGTAGTGTCCACACGTTTCCGCAGCAGGATGATCTCCGAGCGCATCTGGTTACGGAGCTTGGCGTCCAGGTTGGAAAGCGGTTCATCCATCAGGAACACTGCCGGATCCCGGACGATGGCACGCCCGATTGCCACACGCTGACGCTGACCGCCGGAAAGCGCCTTCGGTTTGCGTCCCAGATATTCCGTGATGCCCAAAATCTCTGCTGCTTCACAGACGCGTTTGTGAATTTCTTCATTGTTCATCTTGCGCAGACGCAGTGAGAAAGCCAGGTTTTCATAAACCGAAATGTGCGGATACAGCGCATAGTTCTGGAACACCATGGCGATATCGCGATCCTTCGGTTCCACATCATTGACCACTCGGTCATTGATTTTGATGGTCCCTGCAGAGATATCTTCCAGACCTGCGAGCATTCGCATGGTTGTGGATTTCCCGCAGCCGGAAGGTCCGACGAACACAATGAACTCCTTGTCCGCGATCTCCAGGTTGAAATCATGGACGACTTCCACTTTATTGTCATAAATTTTCTTTACATGTTCAAATGATACACTTGCCATTTGATCTTCTCCTTATTCCAATTCAGCAGCCACTGACCACAGATCACCGACCACTGAACACTTGTTTTTATCCTTTCACCGCACCACCGGTGACACCTTCCACATAGTACTTCTGCAGGCACATGAACAAAATGGTGATCGGCACTGCCACCAGCACACCACCGGCACAGAAACGGGTGAAGTAGCCCTGATAGTCAGCTACATTGACCCAGCGGTACAGACCGACAGCCACGTTGTAGTTCGGTTCACTGCCGAATGCCACATAGGAAGCAAACACGAAATCACCCCAGGGGGCCATGAAAGCCATCAAAACGGTGTAGATGATGATCGGTTTTGCCAGCGGCATGATGATCTTCAAAAATACCTGGAAACGGGTAGCGCCATCAATACGGGCGCTCTCATCCAGGGACTTCGGAATCGTGTCGAAGAAGCCTTTGGAGATGTAGTAGCCCATACCGGAGGAAGCACAGTAGATCAGGATCAGGCCCGGGATCGCACCGGACTGTGTAAGTCCCAGTTGCTTGAGCAGAAAATAGAGCGTGATCATGGTCAGGAAGCCCGGGAACAAACCCAGCACCAGAACGACGTTCATGATCAGCTTGCGTCCCTTGAAACGCAGACGGGAGAGCGTATAACTGACGGATAACTGCATCATTGTCTGTATAATGGAACAGAAGATGGCAATGATCAGCGTGTTGCCATACCAGCGCAGGAAGTTACTGTTGTTCTGATCAAACAGCCAGCGGTAATTGTCCAGTGACCAGGTCTTCGGCAGCAGATAGTTCACCATACCGCCGGATTCCAGCGCATAGGAACGGAAGGACTGGAAAACCAGAAACACAAACGGTGCCAGCCAGATGATGCTCATCAGCACCAGAATAATATAAATCGTGGTGTTGACGCGGCGTTCATGCCCTTTCTTGGAACGGGTCTTTTGCGGTTTCACCTCACGGATCACACCTTTTTCTTCGTCAATGACAATATCAACTTCGGGAATTTCATTTTTCTTACTCATTGGAAATCCTCCTCATTCTTGACAGACGGGATCAGGTTGTAAGCAACCAGGTTAATGACCGCCAGAACGACAAAGACCAGAATACCCATCACCGCAGCCAGCTTGTAGTTCGTGTCGTTGACCGTCATCTTGTACAGCCAGGTGATGAGCAAATCGGTGTAACCGGCATTGCCGGAGAGTTCCATGGAAAGCGGTTTTCCCTGTGAAAGCAGGTAGATCACATTGAAATTGTTGATGTTTCCGGTAAAAGATGTCAACAGATAAGGCCCTGTCACAAAGAGCATATAGGGAAGGGTGATCTTCTGGTACATCTGGAAAGCATTCGCTCCGTCAATCCGGGCGCTCTCATAAAGATCTGCCGGGATATTCATCAAAATACCGGTGGCGATCAGCATCAGGTAAGGAATACCGATCCAGACATTGATCAAAATGATCGTGAACCGCGCCCAGCCCGGCTGCGTCCAGAACGGGATCGGAGCAGTGATCCAGCCCCATTTCATCAGGTAAGTGTTGATCAGCCCGTCCTGTGCAAACATCTTGGAGACATACAGCAGGGAGACAAACTGCGGGATGGCAATGGTCATGACCAGGATCGTCCGCCACAACTTCTTGAGTTTGATGCCCTTTTTATTGATCATAATAGCGACCAGCATTCCCAAAAAATAGTTCAGGAAAGTCGCGAAAAATGCCCAGATCAATGTCCAGAGCAAAACCTGGCGGAAAGTATTCCCGTAAGAAGTGGTATCGGTCGAAAGCAGTGTCCGGAAGTTGTCCCAGCCAACCCAGGTGAAGAGCTTGCTCGGCGGCTGGTGGGTCATGTCAAAATTGGTGAATGCCACCAGGATCATGAAAATGATCGGCAGTATCGTGAAGACAGTCACCCCCAGAACCGGCAGCGCCAGAAGGGTCTTGTGGAACTGTTCATCCATCAGGGAGGAAAGGTCGTCTTTGGTGCTCTTCAGCTTGTGCCCTGATTTCAGAATTTCTTCGCTGATGCGGTTCTGTTTGACATTGGTATACCAGGTGTAAATGAAAGCGACAATAAAGAATATCGTCAGTACACCGTAGAGCAGAATAAAGAAGGAATTGTCACCGTAGACGGTTCTGCGTCCTTCTTTGTGTGTCTCGATCGTACCCAGTGTACTCAGCTTTCCCAGATAATAAAGTCCCGAAAACTGTGCATTCGGGAAAAACATATACAGGTTGAACAGCGTCTGGAAAACAAAGAAAAGAATCCCCCGTCCCCACTGTCCCCTGGCACAGGAACCGAAACCCATCACAAAATAGGAAACCCGGGTTTTCCAGTCTCCGTTTTTGAAGGTGGTGATCACATCAGCGATTCCGCGCCCGATACCTTTGAAGAATGAAATGATAAAGAAAAAGATTCCTTTGAGCCCGTTCCACAGCTTTCCGGGAAACGAGACAAGGAACTTCTTCAAATCATAAAGCATCTTTGCCGGTTTGCTTAGTTTGAGATACTCAAGGTCAGTCATGCCGACTCCTTTTTTCCATAACACAAAAACCGGGACATCTGTCCCGGTTTTTATGTTTTTATCAACTTATTTTGTCAGATAGCTTTCGCAGGTAGCTTCGAAGCTCTGCAGGGTCGCCAGCAGTGTGGCATCGTCAGCGTTGTCGAGTTTGTCAGCGATGACGTCGTCACCCAGAGCAGTCGCAAGGCTCCAGTAGTCACCAGGATACTGGCCCTGCGGTTCGCAGAATGCCAACTGGGCAGCCAGAGCGGAGAGCGCTTCGTCAGCCTGGACGGCTTCATTCTGCTGGGCATTCAGGTTGGACGGACCCCAGCCCACAGCATTGTAGCGGGCAAGCTGAACTTCTTCACTGGTCAGGTATGCAGCCAGTGCATCGCAGGCTTCCAGTTTGTCATCATCGGTCTGCGGTTTGACGCCCAGCATCTTGAATCCACCGAAACCGCTCATCTGATAGCCATCAACAGTCGGCAGTTTTGCCGCGGCATAGTTTTCACCGAGAGCTTCCTTCGCAGCAGTGGCATCCCAGGTACCGTCAACGATCGCGCAGATGTTGTTGGCGTTGGAAACGGAGGAACCGTTCACAAAAGCGGGAGACTGGGCAACTTTGATGATGGATTTCAGGGCTTTTACACCGGCATCGCTTGCATAACCGGAGTTCATCTTGACCAGCTGACCTTCGTCATTGGATTCAAAAGTCAGTTCAGCGCCGGCGCCGAAGAAGAAAGCGGTCTGATACCAACCGGAGTTGATTTCCATGTAGAAGTTCTTGCCGGCAGCTTCGCAGTCAGCCAGGATCTGTTCCATGGAGGACGGGTCAGTCAGAACGCTCTTGTCATAGTAAAGGAAGTAACCGTTATCGGAAGTCATCGGGTAGGCATACATGGTGTCGCCAAGGGTGACAGCGGAAACGGAACCTGCATCGTTTTCTGCAGCAACCTTTTCAGCATTGCCCGGTTCGACATCCAGCAAAGCGCCGGCAGCAACCAGACGAGCCAGCTGGTCCTGAGCAAAACCAAAGATGTCCGCACCGGCTTCAACATCGGTGATGATGTTGGAAGCGGCATCGCCTTCACCGACCGGTTCGACGATCGCGTTGATTCCGGCAAATTCCGGGTTGGCGGCTTTGAAGGCTTCGACCTGTTCTTTGGTGAAGTCAACGGTGTTTTCCGCGACCCAGATCTTGATATCTCCGCTGTAATCAGCAAAGGAAACAGCGGCAATAGACAGCAACATGGCTAAAGCCAAAACAACAGATAACAATTTCTTCATTTTTTCCTCCGAATAATTGTCAATGTAACTATTGTAAATATAACCCCATCAAAAAAAAATTGTCAAGGAAAAAGCGCCATCCAAAATACATGAGAACATCTAAAGATACCAATTTTTCTCTGTCCCGAGGAGA
Source organism: Flexilinea sp. (assembly GCA_017432685.1). Lineage (GTDB taxonomy): Bacteria > Chloroflexota > Anaerolineae > Anaerolineales > Anaerolineaceae > Flexilinea. The sequence continues at coordinate 36,320 of JAFRIR010000087.1, forward strand.
TTCAGAGAATAAATGGAGTTTTTAGAGGTTTCCTTAAAACTTGAAAAAGTCAATAAACCTGCGGAACCAACCGCGCTTTTTCTTCTTGTTGAACTTCTCTTCCGTGAGTTTTGTCTGACGTCTTTCGTATTCCTTCACGATTTCCCTGCTCATCGGCTTGGCATTCTTCCCGTTAGCGTAAACATCATGGAAGGATTCGGCAAAAAACTCAACCGGAGCTCTTCTGCCGTATCTTGAGGTCAGATTATTCTCGAAAAACCGGCTGTTTTCTGTATCGATCTGTCCCTTCAGTGCCGGGATTTTCCCCCTGATCATCGTATCCTTACCGTGATATTTGATATTCTTCTTTTGCTCTTCCGACAGAACATCCGTCTTTTTGATTACTGTTTTGATGATATCATCTTCGTTGACGCCATTGTTTTGTTCAATGATATTGTCTATCCGGTTGCCCTTGTTCGGCAGCAGCGAAGCCAGCCCATGTCCCATTTCATGGGTACCGGCAAAGTCATAGTTCGGCGCGTTGAATCGACTTTTTTCCAGGTCTTCTGTCAGATTTTTGGCTCGTTCCTCTTCTGCTCCCTTGCGGTCCATATGAGCGTTATAGCCAAATTCTATTTTACTGAATCCACCCGCAGAACCGGTCTCGTCCATAACAGCAGTGCTTTTCGGATCAAATGTTTTCATGTTCCCAATGTTGTTCCGCAGTTCAGGATAGTCGTAAACGACCCGGGTCATGTGCTTCAATTTCTTCTTGAAGAGGGAAACATCCGGGCTCGTACCGTATTGATCTATGTATTTTCCCCCCGGATTCCCGGTATAGGCAGCAAAGATGCGGTAAGCGGTCTGCGCGTCGGCTGCCCCGTCGATCTCTTTCTGGATCCTTGCAAGTTCCGGAATGTTGTTGGGGTTGAAAACTTTTCCGTCATTTTCATCGGCAGGCATTTCGGTTTCGTAGGCACGTTTGCCGCCGTTTTTCGTGTGTTCATATTTCGGAGGCTGGTTGATAAGCTGCGTTTGGATGGCTATATCTTCCAGACCGTAATTGCCCAGGCGCTGGGTGAGCAGTTTGATAAGCTGTTCATACTCGAAGGCGACATCTTTGGCGACATCCTTGTTGGAGATGTCTTTCTGCATGATCGTGCTCAGGATCCCTTTGGAACTGTAATCTTTCCCGGAAGCCAGCGACAGAAATTCGATGCCTTTCTCCTTTGTATAAGGGTGATGATTCCCCGCGCCTTTTTTGATCATCTCCTTCAGAGTCTTTTCCATACGGCTGAAGACCCTTCTTCCCATATCGGAACTGAAGATCTGCGTCAGCATGCGCTGGACATCCGAATCCTTCAGCGCATAATTGGGTTTGATCTGTGCGTCATCCTCATTTTCCCCTTTGTTCGGCAGCAGCTGCACGGCGCCCATCGGCACGGACTCGGAGACATTCCCATGCACTGCGCCCTGCTGAACGGTGTGAACCAGCTCGTGGGCAGCAACCTTCGGGTCAAAGCCGCCCTTGCCGAAGTAGACGTCCCGCCCCTGTGCCCACGCCCGGGCGCCCAGGGCGCGGCTCCGGTTCATGCTCATGGAGTCGCTGTGGAAATTGACATTGGAGAAATCCGCACCGAGCCGGGCGCCCATTTCTTCTCTCAGCTCGTCCGGTGTGGTGGAAGTGAGGTTCGAGGAGAGTTTGTCCGCTTCCTGTTCCGCACCGGACTCCTGCATGATGCGCATCACGAGACTGTTGGGAAGCTGCGGTTTTTGAGGTACATTCCCCTGCACACGCTGTGACGGGGAAAGGCTGCGTTTCCCTTTGGGTTTCCTGTGAAGTGATCTCATATTCATGCGCTGTATCCGGCCTTCCTTTGAACAAAAAAATACATTTCTAACATGACCATTATAATAAAAATGGTAAGCGGTGTCAATATTGCTGCCGCAGACTTTATGAATGATTTCACATTGATTTTCCAAGGTTTTTCAACAATACAGACGAACCCGGGAACCGGGTCATTTATGGTAAAATTTGTATGCAGTATCTGCGATAGTGAGGGAAGAAAGCTATGAGCAATACAGAAAAAAAGGTGACCTGTGTAGGCGGGGCCAATATCGACATTCAGGGATTTTCCAATGCAGCCATCAACATGCGGGATTCCAACCCCGGAACAGTGAGGCTATGTCCGGGCGGGGTTGGCAGGAACATTGCGGAAAACCTGGCCTGGCTGGGCGCTGATGTCCGTATGGTCACAGCCGTGGGGGAAGATCCTTTTGCGGAAATGATCCTGAAAAGCTGCCTGAACGCCGGCATTGACACCTCGGAAATCGAAACGATCTCCGGTGCCCGCTCCTCTTCCTACCTGGTGCTGACCGACAGTGACGGGGACATGCTGGCGGCGATCTCCGATATGCACATCATGAAGCAGCTGAACGGTGACTTCATCCTGCGCCATGCGGCGGCTTTTGACAGTGCCGATGCCATTGTGCTGGATCCGAATCTCTCGATGGACTGCCTCGAAACGCTCACGGACCGCTGGGCAAAGAAACCGCTGTTTGCAGACCCCATCTCGACCACTTACGCCGGTTGGCTCAAGCAGTTCCTGCCCCGGCTCACGATGGTGAAATGCAACCGTCAGGAGGCGGAGATCTTTGCCGGGATGGAGATCCGGGACGAAACCGATCTGGAAACTGCCGCTGACCGCATGCTGGAAACGGGACTGAAGTACGCGGTCATCACCCTTGGCAGCGACGGGGTGTTTTACAAGGATCGGGAAGGACTGCGGCTGCGGAAGTTCCACCGGCCTTTGGAGCCGGTCAGCGCTACCGGCGCGGGAGACTCTTTCACGGCAGCTATGGTTTACGGCTGGCTGTATGAGCTGGGACCGGAAGCATCGCTCGACCTTGCAATGAAAGCCGCCGAAATCACAATTATGGAGACGCTCACGGTAACGCCGAAAGTGAGTGCGTTGACAAAGAACTGAGCCAGAATCTAATTTTTTAGTCTATTTGTGGTAAAATTCAGACAGGTTGGTAACTATCATGGATAATATTTCCTTACTGAAAGTAAATATTAAGTTGACATGGGATGATGATGCCCATGTATGGATCGCAACAAGCGATGAAGTTCCAGGATTGGTTTTGGAATCCGATTCATTTGATGAATTGATTGAACGTGTCAGGTATGCTGTTCCCGAACTTCTTGAACTCAATGGTCTTCCAACAAGTGCAATCCTTGATTATCATACAGAACGTCATGAAACGGTATTTGCATAATGGCAGAATATGAAAAAAAGGTCAGAGAGATTTTGTCTCGGTATGGATGTTATTTTATCAGACGAGGAAAAGGTGATCACGATATCTGGTTCAGTCCGATCAATCATAGAAATGTAACCGTAGAATCGAAAATCAAATCACGTCATACAGCAAATGCTATTCTTAAACAAAGCGGCATAAACGAGAAATTTTAAAATCAGGACACAGGAAATTCCCTGTGTCTGTTTGTTTGAGGAAAGGAAACGAAATGTATCAGGATTATTTGGATGTTTTACCGGAAATTCAGGACGCTTTGAAAGACGGGAAGCCGGTGGTGGCGCTGGAATCCACCATCATTTCCCATGGAATGCCCTACCCGGAAAATGAAAAGTTCGCCAACGATGTGGAAGGCATCATCCGCTCGGAAGGCGCCGTACCCGCCACCATCGCCGTCATCAACGGACGGCTGAAGGTCGGCCTGACCCCGGACGACCTGAGCCTGATGGCGAGCGGAAAGAATATCGCGAAGGTCTCCCGCCGCGACCTGCCCTATCTCGTGGCGATGAAACAGACCGGCGCCACCACCGTCACCACCACCATGATGATCGCCGCCATGGCCGGCATCAAGGTCTTCGCGACCGGCGGCATCGGCGGTGTCCATCGCGGCGCACCGAAGAGCTTCGACATCTCTGCCGACCTGCAGGAGCTGGCTCACACCAATGTCGCCGTGGTCTGCGCAGGCTGCAAGTCGATCCTTGACATCGGTCTGACGCTGGAATACCTGGAAACCTTCGGTGTACCGGTGCTGTGCATGGGCACGAAGAAATTCCCGGCATTTTACTGCAAGGAAAGCGGCTTCGAGGGCGATTATGAATGTGATACGCCGGAAGAAGCTGCCGCTGTCATCAATGCGAAATGGGACATGGGGCTGGACGGCGGTGTACTGATCGCCAATCCGATCCCGGATGAGTGGGCAATGGATCCCGTCCGAATGAACAAGGTCATCGATGAGGCTGTCGCGGAAGCGGAACGTCAGCACATTCACGGCAAAAACATCACGCCTTTCCTGCTGGCCCGCATCAAGGATGTGACCGGCGGCGACAGCCTGGCTTCCAACATCCAGCTGGCCTTCAACAACGCCCGCATGGCCGCAAGAATCGCAGCGGCGATGAAATAGGGAGTAGGGAGTAGGATATAGGATATAGGGAATAGGTGATAGGTATTAGGTATTAGGTTTTAGGTTGTAGAGAATAGAGACAACCAAAAACAAGCAACCAGCAAACCGATACCTGACACCTGAAACCTAAAGTCTAATGTCTAAAGTCAAATGTCTACAGTCTGACACCCGAAACCTACATTCTATATCCTACATCCTAAATCCTGAGATTTCTCGTAAAAAACAGGAGTATTGTCACAAAGTTTTATCGTATAATAAAGTTTTAGACTTTCAATGTGAAGGAGGACGGGCCATTGGAAAACAATAAGCATTATGATCTCAACGTGACAACCGTTGAGATGAAAAATATCGTCAAGATGTTCGGCAGTTTCAAAGCCAATGACGGTATTCAACTGACCGTTCACAAAGGCGAGATACACGCGATCCTTGGGGAAAACGGCGCGGGGAAATCCACCTTGATGAACATCCTGTACGGTCTCTATCAACCCACTTCCGGTGAGATTTTCATCAACGGAAAAAAGGTTACGATCGAAGACCCGAACAAGGCGATCGAATTGGGGATCGGTATGGTTCACCAGCACTTTATGCTGGTCCCGCCCTTCACCGTCACCGAAAACATCATCCTCGGCATGGAACCGACCAAATCCCTCGGACGGGTAGATTTCGCGAAAGCCCGGCAGCAGGTGATCGAGATTTCACAGCGCTACGGGCTGAACGTGGACCCGGACGCGAAGATCGAAGACATTTCCGTCGGGATGCAGCAGCGTGCCGAGATTCTGAAGGTACTCTACCGCGGTGCGGACATCCTGATCCTGGACGAACCGACCGCAGCCATCACCCCTCAGGAGATCGTGGAACTGATCCAGATCATGCACAACCTGACCGCGGAAGGCAAAACCATCATCCTGATCACCCACAAGCTGAAGGAGATCAAGGAAGCCGCCGACTTCTGCACCATCGTCCGCCAGGGGAAATATATCAACACCGTGAATGTCGAAGACGTCACCGAACATGACCTGGCCTCCATGATGGTTGGCCGCAATGTCGAATTCAAGGTGGACAAGAAAGAAATGACCCCGGGCGAGGTCGTCCTGGACGTCAAAGATCTGCACTGTCTCGACTACCGCGATGTGGAGATCCTGCGCGGCTTCAACGTGCAGGTCCGCCGTGGAGAGATCATCGGCATTGCCGGCATTGACGGCAACGGCCAGACCGAACTGGTGGAAGTGCTGACCGGCCTGCGCAAGGCAACCGGCGGCTCCATCACCATGAACGGCAAGGATGCTTACAACAAGTCCCCGAAAGAGCTGTTTGACATGGGCGTGACATCCATCCCGGCCGATCGGCAGAAACACGGCCTGGTTCTTGAATTTGCCAACCATGACAACATGGTGATCCAGAACATCGATAACGGGCCGTTCTCAAAGAACGGCGTGATCGACCGGAACGCGATCTTTGCCCATTCCCATGAACTGTTCGAAAAATTCGACATCCGTCCGCGCGGGGCGGAGGGCAACCCCTCCGGTTCCCTTTCCGGCGGCAACCAGCAGAAGGTCATCATCGCCCGTGAAGTGACAAATGACAAGGATCTGCTGATCGCAGTCAACCCGACCCGCGGTCTGGATGTTGGCGCTATCGAATATGTGCACCGCTACATCGTCGAACAGCGCAACAAGGGCAAAGCAGTCCTGCTGGTCTCCTTTGAACTGGATGAAGTCATGAGCCTGTCCGACCGGATCGACGTGATCTTCGAAGGGAAGATCGTCGGTTCCGTCAAGGGTTCCGAAGCGGATGAGAATCAGCTCGGTCTGATGATGGCAGGAGGAGGTGCACATGCCTAAGAAAGAACAAAC
>JAFRIR010000088.1 GCA_017432685.1 Flexilinea sp.
ACGGTGAGCCTTGTCATGAGAATCATGACAAGCGCGTAGTGCCGGAGTGGAACCGTCCCCATCTGTCACCATTCTCTCGAGTTAGCTCACCTTGTTAAGTGACAGCGGAGACGGTTCCCTTTGCACCTTCATGAGCCAATATAGGAAACGCTGCTTCCAATTCTGATAGCTGCCTGGGAAGTTTCCCTTGCGGTGCGCCGGGCAACCGGCCCCACTGTCACCCGGGCATCCAATTCGCACAACGAGATACGCCCCTGCTGTGCGGACTGCGCCGCAGCAGCAGAAACGTCTCGTTGTGCTCTTGGGTAAGCTCAAGCGGGGTCAGATCCCTTCGACTCTTCGTTCGTGCTTCGCACATCACATGAGTCTGCGGAATCCGACCCCATGCGCCGGCTATAACCGATCCCGTTGTGCTCCGTGTTGGTATCAATCAACTATCAAATCATAGGTTGACGGCAATATTTCATTATGGTAGAATACGGAGTATCAAAGGTTCTCTCCACAAGACGAGTGTGCCAACAATAAATAACGGAAGAGAGGTGGATTATATGAGAAAATCGATCTTTAATTTGGTAATGCTCACCGCATTATTCATTTCGAATTTTTGCGATATAAAAACAATGCCAACAGCAGAAGCTGCTGACAGCGCCGAACCGATCCATTTGATCTGGTGGACGTATATGAGCACAGATGTGCCGAATGCGATGTCAGAAGTTTTGGATAAGGCAAATGCCATCAGCGCTGAAAAAATAGGAGTCACCGTGGATATGCAGTTCAAGACGGCAGATCAGTTTACGCTGGATTTAAATACCGGTGAATACTACGACATGACATTCAGCAGCGACTGGTGTAATGATTTTGATAAAAACGCACGGTTTGGCTATTATTACGACATCACCGAACTGATACAAAGTGAAACTCCTGCACTCTACAGCGCAGTAGATCCGTGGTGGGAGATTGGAACACTGAACAGCCGCGTTTACGGTGTTCCCATGCTGAAGGATCTGGGAGCGGAAGTTTTTTTCCGGCTGAACAGTGACTTTTTTGAAATCGAAAAAGGATTGACGCTGCCGGAAAGCATGGAATTTGAAGATCTGGAACCTCTGCTGAAAGCATGGAAAGAAGATCATCCCAACGAATATCCACTTTATATGACCCAAAATGGTCTGAGCGGGATGTTTCAGTGTCACGAACGTATCGTTGGCACATACCTTGTGATCCCCTACAGCAAAGCCGGTACACCCGAAGGTACAAAGATCATTCCCATCTGGGAAGACGGGGAATATATGAATATGCTCCGCTGTCTGCATCGCTGGTATGAGCTCGGCTACATCAATCCGGACGCCGCCACCACAACAGACATGCCCTATTCTCTGTTGACTCCTGTACGAAGCGGAACCGCATGGACAGGATACAAAGGCTGGTCCAACCCGGAAACTGTAGGCTTTAATGTGAAACTTGTCCGATACCTCGGGCCTAATATGTCCCGGGCTACACAGCAAGGCTCACTGATCGCTATTAATGCGGCTGCTTCAGAAGAACATGTGAAAGCGTGTCTGCGTTATATGGAGCTGCTGTATACTGATCAGGAATTCCGCGACTTGCTTGCCTACGGAATTGAAGGAAAGCACTTTAATTATTATGAAGGGACAGTCATCCGTACCCCACAGGGCAGTGATGATTATCTGATGGACAACTTCGTTACGGGACCGGCGATAAGCGCATCCGTTGTTTCGGCAAGTGAAAATATACTTGCTGATAAGGATCAATGGAAAAACGTCTATGCCGGATATGAAAACGCCCGTGTGAGTGATACACGAGGCTTCAGTTTCGATGCGGAACCGGTTGAGGCTTATACAGCAGCGCTGTATGCCGTATGGCAAAATTATTATTCAGAACTGGTCACCGGAACAATCGATCCGGATCAAGCCATGGCAGAGATACAGGATCAGATGCAGCGTATCGGACTGGATCAGGTATTAGCTGAAGCACAGCGGCAGCTTGATGACTATCTGGACAAAATGAAATGAAACTTCAGGGACATCTCGATAACAGCAATATCGAAGAACTTCTGCGTACTGCGGAACGGGAGTTGGAGCGGGTCGGCATTGAAAAAGAAGACCGGATCCGCTTTCGCCTGTCCGCAGAAGAGCTGCTGCTGGAATACGCATCGAATTCAGAAGCGTATGCGGATTTTTCTCTGTACATCCATAAAAAAGGCGGCAGTGAACAGGTCGAGCTTTGCATCAGGGGCAAAGAAAAAAATCTGCTGCCAAACGCAAATGGCGGAGAGCAGAATATCAATGAGATTCCGTCACCCATCCTGCTGCGGACGCTGGCAGGTTGGGAGTTTGCGCCAAATTGGCGGTATGAATCCGGGCAGAATATTTATCAATATTCACTCCCTATGCCGAAATCCGTATGGGGGAACCTTCGTTTTACCTGGAACATCACAAAAAAGCACCAATCCAAACTGTTCCTTGCAATCGGAGCACAGCTTGTCACAGTTGTCATGAGCGTTGTCGCACCGGTCGTCAGCGCGCGGGTGATCAAGGCATATGCCAGCGGCGCAGTTCAGCAGATTATCCTGACCGCTTTGGCGCTGATGGTCATTGGCATCATTTCGGACTTTTTTTCCGCCGGGTGCAATTATCTGTATAATGTCGTTTATAACCGGACACTGACCGATCTGGACAATAAACTGGTAAACGCAGTTCTGCGCATTACCAGTTCCTGCCTTGACGAAAAGGGAACCGGTCTGTTTATTCAGCGTCTGACAGTGGATACGTCAACGCTCGCTACCGGTTTTAACACGATGGCTGACCTCATCTCCCAGATGTTTACCTATATCGGGATTCTTGCCGCGATTCTGATCGTCAGTCCGCCGGTATTTGCGGCAGCGGTCGTTTTGCTGGCATTACAGATCCTGATCGAAAGGCATCGGACACGCAAACGAACCGCTGATGACCGTATTTTCCGGAATGCCAGTGAACGATTTACAGGTTTTGTGGGCGAAATGGTCCGCGGAGCCCGGGACGTAAAACTGATGCACCGGGAAAGCACCTTTGAACAGGAACTTGATAAACGCATCGGTGAGGCAAATAACAGCCGTATGACGCGGGACGTTCGCTCATGGAAGTACAAACTTTTGCGCATGAGTGTGGGTCGTGCAGGCAGTTATGCTTTTGCCGCGTTACTTGCACTGCTGTTATCGCAGAAACAAATCGAACCGGCAGATACGCTGGTGCTCTATAACTATTATTCCCGGCTTGATATCAGCGCAGTGCTGATCCTGGGACAGCTGCTGGAGTTTTTCAAAGACTTTAATCTCTGCAATGAACGGGTCCGTGCGATTGTGGAAAGCCGTGAATTTCCCAAAGAACAGTTCGGCAGTGTTCATATTCCGGAGTTTCATGGCGACATTTCATTTGATCATGTGTATTTTTCATATGATAATGGGCCGCGTCATGCCCGCAAATACGTTATCCGGGATATGAGTTTCCATGTACCTGCGGGACAAACCGTTGCGCTGGTTGGGCACAGCGGCTGCGGAAAATCATCCGCATTCAACCTTATCAGCAAACTTTACATGGCAGATAAAGGCGTCGTCTCACTGGATGGTGTTGATATCAAAACACTGGATGCGGACACGATCCGTGGCAACATTGCGGTGGTCAATCAAAATCCCTATCTCTTCCATATGAGCATTCGTGATAATCTGCGCCTTGCCAGAACTGACCTGACAGAGGAAGACATGCGGAATGCCTGTGCTTTGGCCTGTATCGATGAAGATATTCAGGCGATGCCTGACGGTTATGACAGTATCATCGGAGAAGGTGGTGTAAATCTCTCAGGAGGGCAGCGGCAGCGGCTCGCTATCGCACGTGCAATTCTGAAGAAATACCGCATCCTGCTTCTGGATGAAGCGACCAGTGCGCTGGATAATACAACACAGGCAAAAATTCAAGCTTCTATCGAAAAAATCCGGGGTGAGAACACCATCTTTATCATTGCCCATCGGCTTTCTACCATCGTAAATGCGGATAAGATCATTTATATGGAGAATGGGAAAGTTTTGGATGAAGGGACACATCAGGAACTTTTATCCCGCTGTGCTCCTTACAGAGCTTTGTATGATGCGGAACAGGGACTGAAGACGCAAACAGCATGAAAGAAGACAGGCGGAAAAAGTTTACCCTTCGATCTTCGGATCGCTCTATGATCCTGCTTTCCCTGCCTACGGTGCTGTGGTATCTGGCATTCTGCTATCTGCCTATGTTCGGGATCGTGATGGCCTTCAAGCGTTACCGCATGGTCCCGGGGAAAGGGTTTCTTTACAGTCTCTTTCAGGGCAGCAAATGGGTAGGTCTGGAAAACTTTCGTTTTCTTTTCCTCAACCCGCAGATGGGGATTGCGATACGCAACACGCTGCTTTACAATCTCTGTTTTCTGGTTCTGGGGACGACACTGCCGGTCATGCTGGCTGTTGCTTTGTCTTATGTCCGCTCAGAACGTCTGCGAACGGCATCCCAGACTGCCGCTCTGCTGCCGCATTTCCTTTCCTGGATCATTGTGAGTTATTTCGCTTTTTCCTTTCTATCAACGGATAAGGGATTGCTGAACTCGCTCCTGGTTCGCTTGGGATTCGACCGTGTACGCTGGTATCAAACCGCAAACGCCTGGCCCTGGCTGCTGGTGATCATTCACGGTTGGAAAGGATTCGGCTACTCCATGGTCCTGTATTATTCCTATATCAGCGCCATTGACCCATTGCTGTATGACAGCGCGGCGATAGACGGAGCATCAGTTTGGCAGATGATTCGTTATATCACACTGCCGCAGCTTCGAAACGTTATCACTGTTCTTGTGCTCCTGAACCTTGGGCACATCCTCTCAACAGACTTCGGACTCTTTTATCAGGTTACGCGAAATTCAGGGGCGATCCTCTCCGCAACTGAAACGATCGATGTCTATGTCTATAAGGCTCTGATGGATCAGACGAACTATGGCTTCAGCGCTGCTGCCAGCTTGCTTCAAAACGGGATCGGATGTCTCCTGCTGCTGGGCACAGACCGTCTGACCAGACGATTCGATTCTGAAGGCGGTGTCCTGTGAAAAAGAATGAGCAAAAACAGGTGGCAGAATGGCGTCCGAACAGGATCGGGGCCGGGACAGCGATTCTTCTTAATGGTTTCTTTATCATCCTCAGTGTGCTGACGGTCCTGCCGTTTCTCTTTGTCCTGATCGTGTCGCTCTCTTCTGAAGATTCCATTGCTGCAAATGGCTATAGCTTTTTCCCGACAGAGTGGTCTTTGGACGCCTATCGGTATCTGCTGCAAAGAATCGATTATATCGGACATTCTTTCCTGCTGAGTGTGGCTTTGACCCTTGCCGGAACACTGCTTTCGCTCATACTCATCAGTACAATGGCTTTTGTGCTCAGCCGCCGGGATTTTCGTTTTCGAAAGCTATATACGGCATTGATATTGATTCCGATGTTCTTCAGCGGAGGTCTTGCGGCTTCTTATGTGGTCAATACACAGATATTCGGTTTGAAAAATACATTTTTTGCTCTTCTTCTGCCCGGAGCATGTTCCAGCTGGTATATTCTCGTGATGCGAACCTACTTTCAACAGAACATTCCGACAGAGATTCTGGAGTCAGCACAAATTGACGGCGCTTCTGTTTTGAGGATATTCCTGCAATTCGTGCTTCCGCTTTCAAGACCTGTTCTGATCACAGTCGGGCTTTTTGAGGCATTCAGTTACTGGAACAGTTGGTATTATGCTATGTTATATATCAGTCCCGAGCATCGCGAACTGTTCCCGCTGCAGTATGTGCTTTATAATCTTCAGAAAAATGTGGAGTTCATGTCGTCAAACGAGAATATTTCCGGTGCGGTCATTGTAAATCTTCCCACCGAAACGTTCAGGATGGCGGTTGTTGTGCTGATCGTTTTGCCGATCCTCGTGAGCTATCCCTTCTTCCGAAAAGCTTTTCTCCGGGGGCTCACAGCCGGAGCTGTGAAAAAATAAATGAAACAGTGTCGACAAGGACGGTTCTCACAGTCTCCGGCTTATGTCGGAGAAAACTGCCCCTAAAGCCACAATAGTCAGTATTTCCTTAGATAATCGAGTTTGCTGAAATGGTATATAATGATGCATAAATTGTGTTGAGATCATTCCCTGTGAACGAATTTCAAAACAATTTGCGATGATGGAGCAAAGAAGGTTGAATATGAGTAATGAAACAGATTATCGTGCTGTTGTCAATCCGATCTACCTGACTGCAAAAACAGCAGTGTGTCTGATGGCTGATGCAGAAATTCCCGGTGCGGATGAAATTGTCCGGAAGCTTGGTGTAAACCACTCTGACCTCGGAATGGCGGATCCTGATATGATGCTTGGTAATGAACTTGTAGTCGAGGCGAAATATCGAACCATGTGCCGATTGATAGAAGAAAGCGGCATTAAGACAAATGCAGACCTCCCCTGCGGCTACACACCTAAGGCTCTTCACATGACGGAAAAGGGCTTGCGCTTTGTCGGTCTGGACCTTCCTATTGTGGCTCAGGAGGTAGAACCGGTGATACTTTCGCTTGCTGCACATCCTGATCAAATTCAGATTCATGGGATTGACGCCACAAATCTTGACTCACTGATCACTGCATTGAGTGATGTGGATGGCCCTGTCTGTATTTCCACGGAAGGCATGATGATGTATTTTACGGAGAGCGAAGCTTCAGCCGTCGTATCCAATATAAGTCATTTGCTTGCGAAGCACGGTGGATGCTGGATCACCCCTGATCCGGAGTTTATGGTTCAGTTTTTCCTGACATTTCAATCTGTTCTTGGCGAGAAGGCAATCCGAAAACTTGAGGATTCAAGGAAAACTGCAACGGGACAATCGGATGTGCTCAATCTGACAAACTCTTTTATTATCAGACCGACTGATATCAAGGGTACATTAGAGACATCATATAAATTTTTGCAAAAGCACAATCTGAAGGCTGAACGAATCAATCTCGCTGAGAATATGCCTGAATTGAACGCATATCGAAAACTGACACCGGATCAAATTACTGCTTTCAAAACAGCAATGGCGAATTGCTTTTATTGGAAAATTACTCTGGATGAGAATCAGAAACTGCAGACGGAAAAGCAGGAAACAAAGCCTTTTGAATTGAGTTATACGCTGAAGGACAAAATGTTTTCGGCATCCCTGAGTGGCAGGATGGATACGATCACAGCGCCGGAGCTTTTGAAAGCCTGGGAAAAAGAAAAAGCGGAAAATGAAATAACTGCCGTTGAGATAGATTGTTCAGGATTGCAGTATATTTCATCGGCAGGACTGCGGGTACTTCTGATGATCTACAAGTCGCTGGAGGATAAGAGCCGGTTTAGGATGTCAAACGTAAGTGATGATGTCCTGGAGATTCTGGAAGTGACAGGTTTCGATCAATTTCTGCTGAGGGTATGACACGATAGAGAAGAAAGCGAGGTGTAAGATGCGGAAAATGGAAATGATATACGAGAGTAAAGCTGAGGAACTCACAAAAAAAATTAATGAGATATATCAGAAGGCGGAAAAGTTTGGCTATCAAATAATTTCGACCCAAATCATCAAAGAACCTATGTCGATTTTTACTGCCTTTATCGATTATGAAACCAATCCTAAGAGATAGCGATATATTAGAAAAATTCTGAGCCGCTGTAAATTCAGCGGTTTTTTTAGTATGACGGGCATGTCAATGCTCTGTGGTGAAAGTCCACCGAGGCGTAGTTGCCGACGAACTCAAAAGCGACTCCCAAGGTTTGTTTCGTGAGGAACAGGCGAGAAGAAGGGATAGCGAAATCGTAGCCTGAC
>JAFRIR010000089.1 GCA_017432685.1 Flexilinea sp.
GTTACAGGCTTCGGTGGTTACAGTGAATCCCGGAGGAACCGGGACGCCGATACGAGCCATATCGGCAAGGTTGGCGCCTTTACCGCCCAGCAGTCCGCGGACATCTTCCCAATCTCCGCCAACATAGGCTTCAGCGTCTTTAACTTCATTGAACAAATATACCCATTTATGTGCCATTGAATTGATTTCCCTCCTGGCATAAAATTATATTAAAACGAACTAAGCAGACGTCTCGTCTGTATCAAGATGATTTTACCATAAAATTCAGCGCGTTACAAAATTTATTTCAAAATCTTTCCCTTTCCGGAAATGTATATGGTTACATGTTTAATAAAAAAGGTGAAAAAATGATGTTATTCCGGCATGGTCAAACTGCAGGATTGAAGTTATAATGGAATAAGGGAGGAACAACCTATGATCAAGTTTGGAACAGGCGGATGGAGAGCGATCATCGCTGATGATTTTACAAAAACAAACCTGCGCCTATTGGCTGCCGGTTTGTGTCAAATGATGCTGGAACAGGGGCTTGCAGGCTCGGAGGTCTGCATCGGTTACGACCGCAGATTTCTTTCGAAAGAATCCGCGCACTGGACCGCGGAAGTTTTTGCCGGGTATGGCTTTCACACCTATATGGTCAACCGTTCCTCACCCACACCCCTGATCATGTTTGTAACCAGGGAACGGAATGTTCCCTACGGCATGGCCATTACCGCCTCACATAATCCGGCAGTTTATAACGGCGTCAAGGTATTCACCCGAGGAGGACGGGATGCAGCGATTGAAGTGACGGAAGAAATCGAAAAACGCACGCTGCAAATAGACCCCGAACAAATCACCTCTATTGATTATGATATTGCGCTTCAGCAGGGATTGATCATAGAAGAAAACCCAACCAATGATTATCTGGACTTCATACTTGATTCGGTTGACGTGAATGCCATCAAGAAGGCGCATCTGCGTATCGGTCTGGACCCGCTTTATGGAGTGAGTCAATCCTGCCTGCGCACTGTCCTGACAACCTGCCGCTGTGACCTGGAAGTGATCCACGATATGCATGATACGCTTTTCGGTGGAAAGCTGCCTACTCCTACCGCGGAAACACTGATCCCTCTGGAGCAGCTGGTCGTCGACCGTCACTGTGATTTCGGCCTTGCGACAGATGGCGACGCGGACCGGATCGCACTGATCGACGATAACGGTTTCTTCGTCCATCCCAACCAGCTTTTAGTGTTATTATATTATTATCTTGTTAAATACCACGGTTGGAAGGGGGACTGCGTCCGCAACAATTCCACTACACATTTGCTGGACCGCGTCGCGGAAGGCTTTGGTTACAAATGTCATGAGGTTCCTGTCGGTTTCAAATATATCTCAGCAAAAATGACTGAGACGGGAGCCGTTATCGGAGGGGAATCTTCCGGTGGTTTGACCGTTCGGGGGCATATTTCCGGAAAAGACGGGATCTATGCTGCCGCATTGATCACGGAAATGGTCGCTGTGACGGGGAAAACCGTTTCTGCTCTTTATAATGAAATCTGCGGCATGTACGGCTTCTGGGCTTATGAAGATGGCGACATCCGTGTCAAACCGGAACGGAAAGAAGAGCTGAAGCATCTCATTTTTGAAAATGAATTGGTTCCCGAATTTGAAAAACCGATCCGCCGGATCGACCGCACTGATGGCTGCAAGATCCATTTTGAGGATGGCAGCTGGTGTATCTGCCGCTTTTCCGGTACAGAGCCGCTGCTGCGTTTTGCCGCGGAAGCTTTGGACAGAGACGAAGCAAAAAACTGCATCGAGGCCTGGAAAAGCATCTGCATCAAAGAGTAGAGATAATAAGCCGACTGGCGCCGCAACAGGTAACCGGTCCGACGCTTGGACAGGGCATGAATTGCAACGATCAAACTTTTAAAGGAGAATGAATAGAACGATTAAAAAAAACAGTATATTTACTGATTATTTGGTAAAATATTGTTGTCTGGGCGTAGAACTATGGTTAATGTTGTCGAAAATATTACTAATAATGTTGTACCAATTAATCATTTCAACAGAGGATTAGCGGGAAAGATATTTGATGATGTCAGAAGAACCGGCGTTTCTTATCAGCAGTTTAGCCGTGATAATATCAATTTGAGACTTGATAATGTGGCTTTAGTCCTTACTGCGCTTAACTGCAAGTTCGAAGAAGTATTTGAAATTGTAGTTTTACCTGAGATATAATAAAAAAAGACGGAAATTATCCGGCATAAGGTCTGATCATGATTAGCAGTCGCATCAGACCGCGTGAACCTTGACAATTGAATAGACTGACTAAATAGAACAAACAAGGTTCAACAGTGGCGGGGGAGGGAGTCGAACCCTCGACAAAGGGCTTATGAGTCCCCTGCTCTGGCCACTGAGCTACCCCGCCGTTCAACGAGTTATATAATAACTGAATCCTCATTATTTGTCAATAAACTCGTTCAAAATTCGTGATTAATTGCTTTTTATATCTGTTCAGTACCCGGCAGCGCAACACAAAGAGCAGTCTTTTTGTGCCGGCGGAGCGGCAACAAAAAGGCGGATCAGGTTTACTCAGTCCTGAATAGTTACCGTTTATTACTTTTTCTCTGCACCAGACATCGAAGACTCACTCGTTCTGGAATTCCTTTCCGCCTTTACCTTTTCAACGAACTGAGAAAACTCAGCAAAAGCCGTCTGTCTGCCGCTTGACACAAGCTGTCGTACCATCTGAATGATTTCCTGTCGCTTATCCTCCGGCAAATCATTCAGACCTGCCATTATAGACCGCAGCGTCTTCATTTTCTCCATTTTCAAGTCCCGGAAATTTTCTTTACCGGTACCTTCAAGCAGGGTGAAAATCGACTCGATCAATGACTCTCGTCTGCCATCATCCAGATGCCCCGTCCAATCATTTATAGACTTATCTAAAAACTCACCCATCCCGGAAATGCCGGTACGCTCAAAACGGTTGCGCTTTACGCACCAGGTGAACGCATCATGCTGCATAACACCGACAGCGGTTGTCTTCACCACAATGGGGACAGAGGCATTCAACAGCAGACGGCCAATCACAGAGGCATCCGGGATGATCGAAACCACCCGGGGCAGGATACGCCGATATTCTTCAGACGTGATCACGGAATCATGAAACCCGGGACCATCATTTGAATATACAGCAGCAATGCGGTTTTGTACCTCCGGATCGCAAAACGCGGAGCCATAGACAGCGTAATTGCCTCCCTTGGAATGTCCGCCAACCCGCAGCGAATATCCGGACAAATCAGACAAACGGTTCAGATAATCGATCGCTTTGCGCTGTCCTTCTGTCTCCGAAGTATAACTGATGTCGAGCGACTCTTTCCACCCCGTAAAGCTGTGGTCCGTTCCCCGAAAAGCTGCATAAGCCGAACCATCATCAAGAAGGAAGGTAACAGCAGAAAACTGTATCGTCTCCTCTTTATCCAGCTCATTGACATATCGATATAACCGAATGCCCCCAAAACGTGCATTGCCGATGATCTTTTTCATGACAAGCATCTTTTTCCCTTCAGAGCTTTCTAAATCAAATTGTTCAAACGGAGTTTTCTGAAAATAAATCTCACTGGCTTCCGAGAGGGATAACGGCTCACCAGCATCAGGAATTTCCGGAAAATTTACATAGGAAAGCTCTGAAAGTACAAGGTTGTCGACCTCATTGAAGGGATCCACAGACAAAGGAACATCACCGCGCCAGTCAAGATAATCAAGGATGTTTGCCATAAACAGTAATCAGGTACCCATCAACCCTTAACGCCGCCGGACGTCAGTCCCGCGGTCAAATGCCTTTCGATGGTCATAAACAGCACCACCACCGGGATCGTAGCAAGCAAAGACGCGGCGAACATATACTGCCATTCGATCATGTTGAAAGATGAGAACTGGGTAATACCGACTGTGATCGGACGGTTCTGCGCAGTTGAGATCAGGATCGTCGCAACGGTATATTCATTCCAGGCATTGATAAAAACGAAAATAAGCGCTGTGACGATTCCGGGAGCTGCCATCGGGATCAAAACCTTTGTCAAAGCCCCGACTGTCCCGCAGCCATCAATGAGTGCAGCCTGTTCCATTTCGCTTGAAATCGAGACAAAGGTTCCACGCAGCAGCCAAATCGCAAAAGCCTGGTTGAAAGCGGCATTGATGAGCATCAAGCCCCAAAGCGTGTTATTGAGGTGAAGCGTCGTCATGAGCTGGGAGATACCGATCAGCAAAACGACAGGCGAAAACATCTGGCTCATGATCACATAGCCAAGGAAGATCTTTTTCCCTTTAAAATTCATACGCGCCAGCGCGTAAGCAGCCGGGATCCCGCAGAGCATGGCAAGCAGTGTTGCCCCTCCCGCAACAAACAATGAATTCAGCAGGAACCGCGGTACACCGCGGTTGATGATATCCGTCAGGTTGCTCCAGATCCATTTTGTCGGGAACATGTGCAGGAAATACATATCCAGGCTCTCCGCATTCGTACGGAAGGCAGTGATGAGCATAACGTAATAAGGATAAAGTGTGACCACGCAAACAACGATCACAAACACATAAAGGCACAGCCGCAGCAAACTGCTCTGGATCTCTCCTTTGCGCAGTGAAAAAGCCGCCAGCAGGGAGATAAACAGCGTCGGGATCAACAGCCAGATCAGATTGGAATGCTGGATATCCAGCCCGCTGAGCACATCTCCGATAGATTCTCCCATCTGCCCGTCAAAGAGGAAACGATCCATCCGGGCATAAAACAGCTCTTTTCCTTCCGTCACCAGATTCGAATTATAGAGAGATAGCTGACGGGAAAACGTGAAGTTATTCATCAAGATAAAAACAGGAATCAGCAGAATTGCGATGAGCAAAATGGCAATTGTCAGACTGCGGAAAATTTTTGACCTTTGATCAAGATACCGATGCATTAAATCAAACGACCCGGCGAGACCGGATACGGTGAAAATCAGGGAGAAAGCCATCAGGCCCAAAATACAAACGAGAGCAGTGGATGAAGGCAGATCTTTTCCGAGAAAGGACCAGAAATTTTTACTGTTGCGCTGGCTGACGGTGAAAGTCACAAGAGAGGTGGTTTTCCCTTTGGAATTCACCCGCTCCAACACATCTTCCGAAACCTCCACATCCAAACCCTGAGCGCGGTATTCCTCTGCAACCGCTTCAGCCTCAGCCTTTGCGGCAGCATATTTTTCATCTCCGACAAAAGTGTTCGCGGATTTTTTTGTGTAAACGCCTACATCAAAACTGTAAAGCGGCAGGCTCATCAGGATCAGCGAGAGGACAAGCCCCAGAACCAGAAAAACAAACATACGTAGGTTTTGTTTTTTTATTTCCGGATACCGTTTCATTGCTGGTCCTCCTTTCTCATAACGGTCACCATATAGATGCCCGCACAGAGGCAGAGGATCAGGAACCCGATCACCGAAAGCGCCGTTGCCGGACCTTTCTTCCGTTCATAGAAAGAAAGCATATAAAGATACGTGATCATCGTATCCGTCTTATGGGCAGGAGCACCTTTGGTCATCGTGTAAACGATCGGGAAGGAATTGAAGACATAAATAATGTTCAGGACGGTACTGACAGTCAGAGAGGGTTTGACCAGCGGGAGCGTGATGTGACGCAGCTTATGCCAGAACCCGGCTCCATCCATTGTAGCTGCCTCATACAAAGAGACATCGATGGACTGCAGCCCGGAAAGCACACAAAAAGTCACGAACGGCACCGTCACGAAAATACCGACCCAGCATTCCCAGATAAATTCAACCTGATAAGAGGAGCGGAAATTGATAGCCTGTTTGATGATGCCAAGGTTCAGCAGTACATTATTCAGGTTTCCATATTCATATTTGATGATGTAATTCCAAACGGAAGCTTGAATGACGAGTGATGTAGCCCATGGGAAAACAAGGATCGCATGGGCAATTTTCCGTCCGCGGAATTTTTGGTTCAACACCAGAGCGATGATGAATCCCAGAACCGTGGAAAGGATCACCACAGAAAGCACCCACCAAAGGGTGTTCATCATCACGGTTTTGAATGCGGGCAGCTTGAGCGCCTCCACATAATTGTCAAAGCCGATGAACTTGCCCACAACACCGGCCTGCGAAATTTCACTAAAGGAGAGCTTGAAAACGATCAGGATCGGGAAAAGAACAAATACCGAAACCAGCAGCGTACTTGGCAGAAGCCACAAATATGGTTCCCATTTTGTCCGGTTCAATCCTGTGCTCATTTTTTAAACCTCCTTTGCTCGAATGAAAAAGTAAGAAGTAAAAAGTAAGAAGTAAGAATGACGAAATTTTGTGATGAGCCGAATAAATTTCATTAAGGAAACGACTATCCGGCTCACCATATTTATTATCTTGTCAAAAGAACTAAGACATAAGAATGATGATCTTTATGAAAATGAGCGGTAAATCAAACTAATTTCCTGTTATTTTCAATAAGTCTTCATTCTTTATTCTTTATTCACCTGTGATTTCAGCCTGGAGAGCATCCAGTTCAGCGCGGACGTCAGCGCCGGTCAGAGCGTTCTGTTCAACAGTGGTGACACCCTGGCGGACCTGGGCCCATTCAGCCTTGGAGGTGGGGTAGAATTTGCAGGTGGCAAGAACGTTCAGCCATGCTTCGAAGGACGGGTTGGCTTCGACAAGCGCTTCAACTGCGGAGTTGACTGCGGGCAGGAAGTCTTCCATGGAGACCCAGCCGACATAATTTTCCGGATCATAGAAGAAGGTCATGAATGCGCTGATCGCTTCGTTGCGGGCATCCTGATCTTCGACGGAATCATCGCGGAAGGCCATCATGACGTCTTTCACACCGACGGAAGCGGAGGTCTGACCTTCGTTTGCCGGGAGGGGAGCGGTAGCCATGTTGATGTCGCCGCCCTTATCCTCGACATAGGTCGGGATCTGGTTCGGGCCGATCATCATAGCCAGCTTGCCGGTAGCAAACATGTCCTGCAGGTCATAGCGGGTCTGTGTAGCCGGGTTCGGGTTGGTGTAACCGGCATTGACGAGACCGATGGCATATTCGATAGCTTCGACGTTTTCGTCGGAGTTGAGTGCCCATTCGCCGTCTTCATCGGTGAAACCGCCGCCATTGCCCCAGGTGTAGTAAGCGAAAGCAGCCTGACCTTCGTCAGTGGTCATATCGATACCCCACGGATAAATTTCACCGTCATAGTAGTCGATAATCGCCTGAGCGGCATCTTCGAGTTCATCCCAGGTAGCAGGAACTTCAACGCCGGCTTCTTCAAGAATGTCGACATTGTAGTAGAGCGCACGGGCGGAAGCCAGATCCGGCACTGCCCAATATTCACCGTCAACATAGAAGTCTTCCATGAAGGCGGGGAAGAAATCATCAAAGAGTTCTTCGGTGGTATATTCATCTACGGGCAGGAGCAGATCATCGGGAAGGAATTCCGAGAAGGTGTCCAGGTTCAGGATGTCGGGAGCATTGCCGTTGGCGATGCGGGTGTCGACAACCTGATGGACATCGTTCCAGGAAACGACTTCAAGGTTCAGTTTGATGCCCGGGTTGGCTTCTTCGAATTCTTCGACAAAGTTGGAGCCGAACATGCCGTCACCGCCGCGTTCGAACCAGTTGTTGGTGTTCGGGCCATACTGGCAGATGATGACATCAAGGGTGATGTCATCCGCGAAGGCTGAGGTCACTGCACAAAGTGCAAGAACCAGAACCAGGAACAGAGAAAACATTTTTTTCATATATTAGTCTCCTTTTCTATAATACAGCCTGTATCGACAGGCTTTTCAGCGAAAACTTATAAAGATTATATCTATCAAAGTTGAAATTGTCAATAAGTGCTCTTTTTGCGGATTTTGAGTATAATTTTAATAGGGGATAGGATATAGGAATTAGGGGATAGGGATTAGGAGGGAAGATGAATTTGAAAAGATTCCTCATTTTGAACCTGACAGGAATAATTTTCCTTTTCGGATTGATATCCGGCGCTTTTGCACAGGAAAGCGGCGAACAATATGTCAGAAACGAATGGAATTTCATTGACCAATCCATGGATGTGAGCCGCGGCATACCGGAAGACGCGGGCGGTGTTTTGGGGCGGATCCGCGACAGAAGAACACTGCGGGTCGCAACGGAACCTTACTTCCCTCCGCAGGAGTTTATCGACTCCACAAAAGTCGGCTCCAAACGTTTTGTCGGATCTGATATGGAACTGGCTCAGCTGATTGCGGATCGAATGGGCGTCACACTGGAAATCGTCCCTATGGATTTTTCCGAAGTGCTGGCCTCGCTGGATGAAAACACCTGTGACCTGGCAATCTCAGCCCTTTCATTCGTTCCATCCAGAGCCTCATCATACGAACTTTCAAAAGGCTACTATTTCTCAGGAGATAATGCCGGCAACGGCATCCTGGTCCGCACCGAAGATCAGGATAAATTTACCGCCATCGAAGATTTTTCAGACAAAACCATCGCGGCACAGCGGGGGTCCCTGCAGGAATCCCTGATGGCAGAAAATTTTCCCGTATATAAAGAATTCATCCGCTTCAGCTCCGCTCAGGAGGTATACGAAGCCCTTGAAAACGGTAAAATCGATGCCGCCATGGTCGACATTGAAACCGCACAGTCCTATATAGACAAAGAAACCGGCACAGCACTGATGCTTCTGCCTGAATTTCAATTCCAGCTTGAAGAACAATTTAAAGGCGACCGGATCGCGGCAAAAAAGGGACAGCTTCAGCTGATTTACTTTGTAAACGCTGTGCTTGATGAAGTCCTTGAATCCGGACAATATATGGAATGGTACAAAGAAGCGGAAGATTTAGCCCGCAGTCTTGGGCTATAAACAGGCGCCGCATTTTCACCGCAGACCGGAAAGGCAGTATTTATGAAAAAATGGAAAACCTATCAATTCGCATTATTCATCATTCTGTGCATTGCGCTGAATTTTGCCGGCAGGATCGTCGCCAATAACGGAAAGCTTCCGGTATGGCTGGACACCTTCGGGACCATGCTGTGTGCTTATATCGCCGGCCCGCTGATCGGCAGCATCGTGGGCGTAACCGGGAACCTGATCGACGCCATGTCGACCGGTGCTTCAGCGATCTACGCGCTGACTTCCATCGCTATTGCTGTAATTCTCGGCTTTTCAGCCCGCAGGAAGATGATGGAAAGCTGGTTCGGAGCCATGACCATCAGCGTCTTCATCTCACTGGCTTCTACCGCCATCTGCGTACCGCTAAATTACTTTTTCTCTGACGGCAGGACCGGGAACGTCTGGGGCGACGGTGTCATCGATCGTCTGCTCGAAATCGGATCACCGAGAATTTTAGCAATCGTCGCAGGGCAGTTTTATCTTGAATTTGTCGACAAGATCCTGACGATGATGATTTTATACTTTGCCATCAATCTGCTCAGAAGGCTTTTCAAAACCGGGACGAAAAACACCGCAGCGGAAACGGATACCGCAGCCGTAAAAACACTCTCACTCATCTTGCTCGTTTTAGCTCTTCAGCTTCATCCGCTATCCAATGTATCCGCACAAAAGGAGTCCTCACAAAACGGCGCTTTGTACGCGAATTATGTCCAGACAATTTATAGCTCTGAAAACGGGCTCCCCTGCGGAGAAGCGAATGACATTGTCCAGACAAATGACGGCATTCTCTGGATCGGCACATACGCCGGTCTTTACCGTTATAACGGCACTGAATTTCAAAGAATGGACGATTTTGAAACGGTCCGCAATGTAAACTGCCTTTATGTTGACGAAGAAGGCCGCCTCTGGATCGGGACAAACGATAATGGCTTGGCTATAGCTATTAACGAAACCATCACAAATGTCATCGACCAGTCCACCGGGCTGCCCTCAAATTCTGTCCGCTCCATTGTCCGCAGCACGGATGGTCTTTACTACATCGGGACAACCGGCAGCATGCAGGTGCTTTCACTGAATAACGGACTGCGGGATGTCAACACGCTCTGGGAAGTAAATTATGCGGACGGGATCGCTGCGGACAAATCAGGCAATGTGGCCGCGGTAACTCAAAACGGCCGGCTGTTCCTGATGAACAAAGGCCGCATTCTCAGTTCCAGGCAGCTTACGAGCGGAAATGAACTGTTCCGCGCCTGTACTTTTTCTCCCACAGGGAAACTGCTGGCAGGTACATCTGCCGGCCGCATCTATATATTTGATATTTCCAATGGCTATTTTGAGGAACAGTCGACCCTGGAAACCGGAAGACTCACCAGCATTAAGGACCTGAATTACCTGGAAAACGGTGATTTGTTCGTCTCTGCCGACAATGGGATCGGTTACTTTGACATTCACGGCGCTTTCCGCATCATCAACACAAATGAATTCAACAGCTCCATCGACAACACCCTGGTTGATTACCAGGGGAATCTCTGGTTTTCCTCCTCCAGGCTCGGCTTGCTGCGGCTGGCACCTTCTTCCTTCCTGAATATTTACAGCACCGTAGGGATCGAGCACAATGTCGTCAACGCCGCTGCCTTTTGGAAAGGAAATTTCTACTTCGGTACGGATAAAGGATTGAATATTGTTGACGAAGAGTTGTCTGAACAAATTCACAATGAACTGACTGAAAAAATGGCAGGTGTCCGAATCCGCTGCATGCTGGTTGATTCCAAAGGCAGCCTCTGGATCTGTACCTACGGAAGCGGGTTATACGAAATCGAAGCCGATGGCACAGAACACCATTACAATTCACGGGAAGCCCTTTTCGGGAACCGGGTTCGCGTCGCGATGGAGCTTTCCGACGGGACAGTTCTCGCGGGAAGCGATGTAGGCATCAGTTTTATCCGAAATCACGAAATTGATGAGACGCTCACCAATTCAACCGATTCCATCAGCTCCATGATCCTCACTGCCACAGAACTGCCTGACGGCAGGATCCTGGTCGGCACAGACGGGAGCGGATTGGCGATCATCGAAAATCAGAATGTCAGGGAAATCCTGACCAGGCAGGATGGGCTGAGTTCCGAAGTCATACTGCGCACGGTTTATGATGTCAGGGGAGAAGGCGTTTTCATCGTCACCAGCAATGGATTGTGCTACATGGACAAAGAGGGCAATGTCCGCCTGCTGAAAAACTTCCCTTACTTCAATAACTATGATGTTTATATTGATGAAGAAGAGGACCGTCTGTTCGTCATGAGCAGCGCCGGTATTTTCATCATGAACCGGGAGGATGTGGTCGCCGATGAGCCAAACATCCAATACGAGATCTTGAATGCCCGCCGCGGGCTGGACAGTTCCCTGACAGCCAATTCCTGGCATTATATTAATGATAAAGGTGAATTATTCCTCCCCTGTGACTCCGGCGTTTACATGCTCAATACCAAAGACTACGCGGAAGCGAGCCGTGCCTACCGCATGTCGATCGCCGAGGTCGATATTGATGGTGAACAGGCTGAAATCGAACGGAACAAGACGATCATCATTCCCCGCAACACGACCCGCGTGGAGATCGTTCCGGAAATCATCAATTACTCCGTCCAGGTTCCTTATGTCGGTTACTATCTGGAAGGATTCGACAAGACCTGGCAGATCATGCCGCTGGACACGATGAAAACGGTTACCTATACAAACCTCCCCATCGGCGAATATACTTTCCATATGGGTGTTTTCGATACAAATCAGCAGTCGATCATCAGTCAGCGGACTTATAATCTCGTCAAAGAGAAAGAGATCTACGACAACAGTTGGTTCACAGGATATCTTATTCTCATCCCGATCCTGGCAGCAATATGGTTCACCTGGTTCCTTGTCAGCCGTCACAATGAACGCGTGATGGAACTGCAGCGCAAAGAATTGGCGCTTTCCCACCAGCAGGTGAAGATGAGCAATGACACGATCATTGCCATTGCCCGGGCTGTTGATGCTAAAGATGAGCGTACCAGTCAGCACTCATGGCGCGTTTCTGAATATTCCGTTATGATCGGGAAGGCCATGGGCATGAACGATAAAGACGCAGAGGACCTGCGCAGGGCCGCTCTGGTGCATGACATCGGGAAAATTGGCATCAAGGACGCGATCCTCAATAAGGATTCACGCCTGACCGATGAAGAATATGCCATTATGAAGTCCCACACCACTCGCGGGGCGGAAATCCTGAAAGATCTGACCTTTATCCCGCATGTTCTGGATGGAGCGCTCTACCATCATGAGCGTGTGGACGGCAGAGGATATCCGCAGGGGTTGAAGGGAGATGAGATCCCGCTTTTCGCCCGCATCATAGGTGTTGCGGATGCCTTTGACGCAATGACAGCCAACCGTGTCTACCGCAAGCAAATGGATTTCGGTTATGTGCTCAGTGAAATGGAAAAAGGCCGGGGAACACAATTTGATCCGGAAGCCGATGACATTCTTCTCCAGCTTCTCAAAGATGGAACGATTGACCTGAAGAAACTCTATCCGGGATTGAGCGACACACCGGACAGTGCTGAAAATCAGGGAGGTGCCGCATGAAACGTTTTTATCTGACCACCATCATTGTTTGCCTGCTGACACTGCTGGGAGCAAGTTTTGTTTACCGTTTCTGGGATAAAAAGCCGGAAAATATGAAGCTTGTCGTTGGATACCTCTCGGAAAATGACGAGATGACCGCAAACACCTATAATTTTTTCCAGTCTCAGAACATCCTGGAAAAAGTGTTTCCGGAACAGGTGGAGATCCTGACAAAAACCAACGTACAGGAAGATGAAACCATGGATGCTCTGGATGATCTGATCCATAGCGGTGCCCGCATCCTGTTCACAAATACGCGCAGCGAAAAGGTCAAGGCAGCCGCGGCTTTACATCCTGAAGTACAATTCTGCCAGCTTTCCACAGGTGTGGCGGCGGAGTTGAAAACCGGCAGTAATTTTCACACCTTCAATGCCAAAAACTACCAGGGACACTATGTCAGCGGCGTCGCGGCCGGCATGAAGCTGCAGCAGATGATCAATGATGGTACGATCACTGCCGATCAGGCACAGGTGGGCTACATCGGTTCATTCCCGACAGCGGAAACCATATCCGGATTCACAGCATTCATTTTGGGTGTCCGTTCTGAATGTCCGGATGCGGTAATGCGTGTCCGCTATGCGAATGCGCTGAGCAATTTCAGCCGCGAAAAAGCCAATGCAAAGGACCTGATCGATGAGGGCTGCATCATTATCGCGCATAACAGCGGATCGACCGGTCCGGCGGCTGCCTGCCAGGAAGCTGCTGTAAGCAGGCCCGTTTTTTATATCGGATTCAATGAAAACATGATCAATGACGCCACGACGGTATCACTGATCGGGGTACGCAATAATTGGGATCCTTTTGTGACAAATGCGGTACGAGCCGTCATCTCGGAAAAGCCGCTGGAAAGTGTTATCACAGGGGAGATCCATGGCAACGACATTTGTGCCGGATTTGAGGAAGGATGGCTGGAGATCATTGACCTGAACGAAAACCTCGCCGCACCGGGCACGGCCGCTCACGTCAATGAAGTTATTGACCAAATCATCAATGGGAAGGTTGATATATTCCAGGGTAACTATACCGGCGTTGATTCAAATAATATGCGAATTAAAATAGATTTGAACGATGGCTTCAATGAAAACAGCAACTCGTCCAAACCGACCTTCCACTATATTCTGAAAGATGTGATCACCGTGGAAAAATACAGTGGAAACTAAAACTTCTATTATCAGAACGGTGCACATGGGGACTGACAACTTATGTCGGCTTCGCGACTAAAGCTGTCAGTTTCCATGTATTTCGCTTCCAGAACTGAACAGTTACTAATTGGTTTCAGGAAGAGGAGTAACCTGAAGTGTCAGACCAAGCTGTCCGAGAATTTTTAACAGCGTATCGAGCCTTGGAACTGTTTTATTCGATTCTATTCGTGCCACAGAGGATTGGGGAATATCACAGAGAGCAGCAAGATCTCGTTGACTGAGTCCAAGAGATGAACGCTGTAAAATCATCGCAGAAATAATGGCAGCTTCAGCTTCGGACTCTTCCAGAATTTCTTTTCCGACAGGGTCTGTTTCTTTTACCATATCTTTATATTCATTCCAGTTCATTTCTTTATTGCACTCTGGCATCTTTCGAAGATCCGGCTTTGATACGAAGGGATTCAAGAAATTCTTTTATGTCAGAGAAACCATCAGATGTCTCGTAAAAATCGACTATAAACATTCAGATCCCTTCACTCTTACACACTATATGATAGCATATTTGCTATCATATGTCAAGGATTAGTTATTGATACACTGCAATTTTATACTTATACCCGTTTCATCAATATGAACCGTCACGTCGTTCCGGGGAGAAATATCGGGATTCCATTGTTCCGCGTAAAGGCCGTCCTGGAAAAGATAAGTAACATTCCGTCCCAAGGTGCGTTTGATCGTTTCGAAAGTCTTCTCATTACTCGAATTGTTCCGATAATCGTTGGAAGCACAACACACAACGATGGAAGGGTCTGCAGCCCGCAGCAGTTCCTCATTGACTGAATCTGCCTGCCCATGATGACCGATCTTGAAAACATCGGCTTTCATCAGTTCCGGGTGATCTCTCACAAGTGCCTTGAATCCTTCAGAATTGGTATCAGCCCCCAACAGCACGCTTTTCCCACAGCAATTGATCCGCAGGATCAGGCTTGCGTTATTCATCATCTCCGTTGTTTCCGTAAGAGCCTTATTCAAGGCATTTGCATCATCGGCCGCGAAAACATTTGTGAGCGAGGCTTCCACCGTCTTTTTATAGCTTTTCTCCGGGCCGAGAATATCGATCGAAAAACAGTCGTTCTTAAAGTAATTTTCTTTGATACCATCAAGATATTCAATTTCGTCAGCAGGAATTTTTTCGATCAGGGAACTGTAGGCATTGATAGAAGAGAGCATTTTTTTGTTCGTTTCGGAAAGTGTTTCCAAATCTCCAATTTGTTTCCCGATTACTTCATCTTTGAGCCGAATTGACGCCCAATATTTCCGGACAGGGATTCCGGAAACAACCGGCACCAGACCGCAGACGTGATCCTCATGAACATGAGAAAAAACGAGCAGATCAATGTGATCAATGTTCCTTTTTTTCAAATAGTCATACGCCCGGATTCTTCCGCTTTCTCCGGTATATTCCGAATTCATCGCGCTGCCGCCATCGATCAGCATCACAAATGCCCCGTTTTCAGCATCAGGATCATTTTCCGTGATCAATATTGATTCACCATAGCCAACGTTGATAAATGTAATATCCATATTTTCCTCTCAATATCTCAATTCATATTGATTGTAAACGATTACAAAAGTGTTATTCGTCACAAATTTTAATATGACATTTGATAATTGTAAAAATTATAAAAATCTGTTTTAATACGGTAGATTAAAAATTGACAGATCTATATTGATTTGTTTGGGAGGATGTATGAGAGTTTCAAAAGGCAGACACGTTTTCAATATTGCGATGTGCGCATTATTACTGATCCTTGCTCTATTCCCGATTTACTGGCTGATTTCACTGTCCTTCCGCGACACAGCTGAGCTTTCCGGACATATTTCGATATTACCGAAGACCTTCACCTTTGAACACTTCACCCGCCTCTTCACTGAGAAAAATTACACCCAGATTTTGAAAAACAGTCTCATCTGTACCCTTGTATCTCTGGCTTTTTCTTTGACTTTCGGTCTGGCCGCGGCCTACATCATGGTCCGCTCCCGCTTCACACTGAAAATCAAAAAACCGCTGACTTTCTGGGTGCTGCTGATCCGTGTACTGCCTCCGATCGCATTCATGATCCCTCTTTACATCACTTTTAATCAATTGAATCTGCTTGGAACACGGATCCCGGTCATTTTGGCTTGTATTCTCATCAACATTCCCTTCACGATTTGGTTTATGATGACGTTTTTCGCCGACCTGCCGGAGGAAGTGGAACAAAGTGCCAAAATTGACGGGGCTACCGAATTTCAATTGTTCCGAACCATCGTTCTGCCGCTGGTGGCTCCGGGCATCGCGGCCATTTCCATGATGTCCTTCATGTACGCATGGAATGAATATACATACTCCGTGATCTTTATTCAGAAATCAAGTGCCTACACCCTGCCGATTTCTATCGCACTGCTGAACACAGAAGACAACCTCACCCAATTTGGTCTGGTGGCCGCTGCCGGTGTGATTTCCGTGATCCCGATCACACTCTTCGTCATTTTCGCGCAGAACTACCTCATCGCAGGTCTTTCCAGCGGCGCGGTGAAGGAATAGGAGATAGGAGTTAGAAGTTAGTAGGTAGAAGTTGGGATAATTTTTTTCCCAACACCCAACCCCTAATCCCTAACTTCCAACCCCTAAATTGTGAACAACCCTGCACTCGCGGGGATAGAACGTGCGGAACCCGCACAGAAAGAAAGGAAAATATATATGAAGAAGTTTGCTGTTATTATGTCTCTGCTTCTGGCGCTCTGCATTTGCAGCGTGTCCTTCGCTCAGGAGCCGGAAACCCTCACGCTCCTGCTCCGAGCCGGTACATATGGTGAAGTCATTAAAGCCCTCATCCCGGAATTTGAAGCAAAACACAACTGCAAGATCGAATTTTCTGAAGAAACATTCGATGACCTGCACACAAAGATCTCCATGGATGCCATCAATGCTGAAGGCACCTATGATGTGATCGTTGTCGACGGCTCCTGGAAAGCTGAATTCATCGACAATGACATCCTCGCTGACCTGACCGAACTCGGTTATGCCTATGACGAAGATATCATCCCCGCCACCCTTCCTGCCGGTGTCGGTCCCGATGGACATGCTTACCTGATCCCGTTCTTTGGCAACGTCACCGTTTTCATGTACAACCAGGATCTTATCGACAAATACAACAACGGTGTTGTCCCCACCAACTGGGCTGATGTTCTGACCCTTGCTCAGACCATGAAGGCCGATGGCGTTGATGGCTTCCTGCTCCGCGCAGGCGCCGGTGACAACAACGTTTCCGATTTCCTCCCTGTGCTGAAATCCTTTGGTGCCTGGGTCATGAACGATGACTATTCAGAAGTCACCATCAACACTCCGGAAGCCAAGGCTGCTCTGCAGATGTATGTTGATCTCTACAAAGCCGGCAACATGCTGGACAAAGATAACATCGTTGCTGCCATCAACAGCGGTTCCGCTGCCATGGGCGTCGGCTGGCCGGGCTGGGGTGCGGATCACTATACCACGATCCCGACCATGTCCGCTGAAGGCGCTGAACCCCAGAACAGCTCCATCTATGGCTGCTGGTTCATCGGTATGGCAAACAACTCCACCCACAAAGAACTGGCACTCGAATTCCTGAAGGAAGTTACCTCCGCTGAATTCCAGCAGAGCACTGTCGAAATCGGCGGCGTTCCGTGCCGTGAGAGTTGCCTGCTCAACGAAGATTCCCTCAAGATCAACCCGAACCTCGAAGTTGTTTACAACTCCCTGGCAGTCGGTACCTATCGCCCGTTCGTCACCTTCTGGTCTGAATACTACACCATCCTTGGACCATACATTGAAGCTGCTGTAATGGGTCAGCAGACCGTCGATGAAGCCCTGGATGCTGCTCAGGCAGAGTTGGCCGGATTGCTCTAATTCTTGTATAACTTTCTGAGGGGAAGGAATTCCCTTCCCCTCAGTTTATCTGAAAGATTGTAATAAACTGTAAAAATCATATCAAGCGGAGGATCAATGAATCAGGGATTATCAAAACCAAAACGAAAATTCGACGAGGATAAAGCATTTCCGCATATCATGTTGGCGCCGACCATCGTCGTTATGCTCATCATGACGGTTTATCCGATCGCTTTTACGATTTATTACAGTTTTACAGACTACAACCTGCTGAA
>JAFRIR010000090.1 GCA_017432685.1 Flexilinea sp.
GCACGAGCGAAGAGTTGGAGGGATCTGACCCCGCTTGAATCTGAGCACACGGGGACGGTTTCTGCGCTGCAGCGTAGCCTGCACGCAGGAACCGTCCCCCGGGGAGGACAGGCTTACCTCCGGCAATTGGACGCCGATTCCCCGAGGTACAGGCCCGCTTCGCGGTACCGTCCCTCTTCTGAGCGGGTCAGATCCTTCTGTGCCGGCTGCGCGGCAGCAGGAAAACCGTCCCCGTGTGCGCCGGTGAAAGGTGAAAGAATTCAAAAGCGAGGCGCCTGTATCAAAGGTGCCTCGTGTCTTTTCCGAATAGAAACAAATATATTATAATTATTCCAAAGGTTTATGTTTAATGACGATTGCAGCAAGGAAAAACAGTCACATTGAAGTCTGCCTGCGGGAAGATGTCCGGTCCGGTGTTACAAACGGTTTTGAACGCTATCGCCTGATCCACAATGCACTGCCGGAAGCGGATTTTGCCGGTTTCCCCATTGAGACCGTATTTCTGAACAAAAAGATCTCCGCCCCGCTGCTGATCTCCTCCATGACCGGCGGTACGGAATTCGGAGAACGGATCAACCGAAACCTGATCGAAGCGGCTGCGGCGTTGAATCTGCCTTTTGCCATCGGATCTCAGCGTGTTTATCTCACCGGTTCCGCTTTGGCAGATTTCCCGAAGCTGCGAAAGATCGCCGGGAATATTCCGCTGCTTGCCAATCTCGGTGCGGTTCAGCTGAATTACGGCTTTACCCGGGAGCATTATCTGTGGGCGGTGGAAATGCTGGAGGCCGACGCGCTGATATTGCATCTGAACCCGCTGCAGGAGCTGATCCAGTCCGGGGGCAACACTGATTTCAGCGGACTGCTGAACAAAATCGAAGGCTTATGCGCCGGTTTCCCCGTGCCGGTGATCGCCAAGGAAGTTGGCTGGGGGATCTCGGCGGAACTTGCAAAGAAACTGACGGATGCCGGCGTTTCGATGATCGACGTCGCCGGAGCCGGTGGAACTTCCTGGTCCCGGGTCGAAAGCCTTGCAAGCGGAGATCCGTCAATACGGAAACTCGCCGAACCCTTTGCGGATTGGGGCATCCCGACTGCGGAATGTATCCGGTCCATTCATGAAGCCCATCCGGAGATTCGACTGATTGCTTCCGGCGGGATCCTGAACGGTGTCGAGGCTGCCAAGGCGATCCTGCTGGGCGCGGAGATGGCTGGGATGGCGGCAAGGTTTCTGAGCGCTGCGGCAGAGGGAACGGCTGAAACCGTCTGTGAAGAGCTCCGCTTTGTGATGGAACAATACAAAATCGCGCGATTCCTGAGCAGCGGAATTGAACGAGCAGAAACCGGAAAGAGAGTGTAATCAGGATGAGACAGCAAATGCTTGATGAGATCAACCAGACGATCTATCGCTATCTGAGAGATTGTCCTGTTTTGAAGCGGGACGCAGCGCTGCAGGAAATGATATATTATGCGCTTGGGTTCTGTAATGACGGTTCTCTGCTGAGCGGAGGGAAACGGCTGCGCCCTTTGTTTTCCTGTCTGACCTGCGGTATCGTCTCCAACAACTATAAAAACGCGCTGCTTTACGGAGCAGCGCTGGAAATGCTGCATAATTATACGCTGGTCCATGATGACATTGAGGACAACAGCGATACCCGGCACAACCGGCCGGCGCTCTGGAAAAAATACGGGCTGCCGCTGGCGCTCAATGCCGGCGACCTGCTTTATGAAATTTCCCTGTCGGCAGCCGCTGAGGCAGATGAGACATCGGGAAAATCCGGCCTGCGGCGGATGATGAAGATGTCCGAATATCTTTTTCTCGGACAGCACCGGGACATCAGTTTTGAAGGCCGGGAGCGGATCAAAAAATCGGAATACCTCCAGATGGTTCGCGGGAAGACCTCAGCTCTGCTGGGCTGCAGCTTTGCCCTCGGCGCCATGGCCGGCGGAGCGGATGAAAAAACGATCGCTGAATTTGAATACGCCGGACAGCGCATCGGGATCGCCTTCCAGATCCGGGATGACTATCTCGGCACCTGGGGTAAGGTGGATGAACTCGGGAAGCCTGTCTCAGCTGATATAATGGACAAAAAGAATACGCTTGCCGTGATCTATACGGCTGATAAAAATCCCGATTTTCTGAAAAAATGGAACGAATATGATGGCAGCAGTGAGCGCGTCGCTGAATTTGCCGGCATAATGGCGGAAGCCGGTGCACCGGAATTCCTGACGGAACAGTGCCGCCGTTATACGGATGAGGCAGTCGATACGCTTTCCGCCCATCGGACCGAAGGTATCTATCAGGCTATGCTGGATGAACTGATAGATTCCCTTGAGAATCGCAGCAAATAGGAACGATTATAATGAGAGAAGCCAAAAGGATGCAAAACGCGGTTCGAACCCTCCTTGTCGGGATCGGTGAGGATCCGGAACGTGAGGGTTTGAAAGCTACCCCGGAGCGGGTCCAGCGAATGTATGGTGAGCTTTGTGCCGGTTATGCCATGGACCTCGAGTCTGTTGTCCATGGGGCGATTTTTAATGAATGTTCTGACAGCATGGTGCTGGTCCGAAGCATTTCATTTTACAGCATGTGCGAGCATCATATGCTTCCCTTTTACGGGAAGATCCATGTGGCATATATTCCTGACGGGAAGATCATCGGCCTTTCCAAGATCCCGAGGATCGTGGAAATGTATGCCCGGCGGCTGCAGGTTCAGGAACGGCTGACGCAGCAGGTTTGTGATGCGGTTGAGGCTGTCTTGCATCCGAAAGGGATCGCGGTCCTTACCAGCGGGATCCATATGTGTTCTGTCATGCGGGGTGTGAAGAAAGAAAGTGCGGAGCTGGTAACGACAAGGTTCACCGGTGTGTTTGAAAACGAGCCTGTGCTTCGGGATGATTTTTACCGGCAGATTGGGCTGCCGGAAACAGCTGAATGAGATGAAAGACGGAAAGTTATTTTTGATCCTTGATATCGACGGGGTGCTGCTGGAAGCTCACGGATATCGTCTTGCATGCATGGACACAATCAATGATTTTCTGTCTCAGATGGGACAGCCGCAGCTATCTGTTGACCGTGTGATCACGGATCGTTTTGAGGCTTCCGGCATTAGCTGTGAATGGGACATGGTGCCGCTGGCTCTGGCCGCCTTTGTGAATTTCTACTGCAGCATCACGGGAGAGGTTCTGCCGGATGTATTCCCGCCCCGCTGTGAGAAGACTGTCTTCCCGGACAATGATGCCTTCAAGCGGATGCTGCTCCGTCAGATCAATGAATATTCCAATCGCCTTGCCCCGGACGAAACCGGCATCAACGCGATTTATCGCACCTACCGGGAGGCAGATGGGCGCGGGCTGGAAGCGCTGTGGAAACAACCTTTCCGGGAGCGGTTTTTCGTGGATACGCTCGATCCCTGGAAATGTCCGATGTTTGCGGGACTGATGAACCGGCTGCTTGGCTCTGAGGAATTCCTGAATTTTTACGGATTGGAGCCGCCTTTTGAGTGTGAATCGTATCTGGAAACGAAAGATCAGCTGTTGATTTCCGAAGAAAACCGTTCTCTGCTGCCGGGACTGCCGGAAAAGGGAATTTTTCCGGTGGTGATGACCTATCGTCCGACGAAATATCCGGAAAAAGCAGGGAACAAAGGGAAAAATTATTTCGTTAATGATCCTGAGGGGGAATGTGCCCTTCGTCTGCTTGGCTGGACAGATGACCGGGTTCGAATGGTCGGAACCGGCAGTTTGTGTTATATTGAGGAAAAATACGGATTGCGCAGAGAGGAATATGTCAAACCCCATCCGTTTCATGCGCTGGCTTCGGTAATGACGTCTGTTTGCGATGATGAACTCGAGGCGCTGGAGATTGCACACAGGCTATGTGTTTATGATCCGAGCATCACAGAATCTCCGGCTTCCGGCTTGTTTTTCCCCGGAGAAAAGCTGAAGCTGGCTGTCTTTGAGGATTCAGTTTCCGGGATGCAAAGTGTCCGAAATGCTGCGGAAGTCCTGCGGAAATGGGGTTATGATGCTTCCGCGATCCTCTGCGGTATCCGTACCACTGAGGAAAAGACCCAATTCCTTGCTGATACGGGTGCAGCGCTGTATGACAGTTTCAACGATGCACTTGCAGATGTTATTCGTGAGCGTTTATTAAAATGAGGAAAGGAATGATATGAAGAAATTATCCATCATGATTTCACTTTGTTTTCTGTTATTGGCAGCTGCAGCGGCACACGCACAGAGTGAAACGGTCATTGTCCGCCCGACTCCGGTGCCTTCGGAGATCATAACCATCAAAAATCCGAGCCTGACAGAGGTTCGTGGAGAAAACATTATTTCGGGGGTAGGCAACAACACGGTCACGCTGTGGGACCGCTCGAAATATATCAACCAGCCGAAGAGTGTCGTCCTGCCGAACGCGGTGGAAAAATTCCAAAGCGGGCTGGAAGTTCCGAAACCGGATCTGGACCGTCCGATCACAGACCCCTGGGATGACCTGAGGCAGGGTTATGCCTGTGAGGCGATTCTGAACCGGCCTTACTATTTCCAGCAGATGAGGTTT
This sequence comes from Flexilinea sp., assembly GCA_017432685.1. Classification (GTDB taxonomy): domain Bacteria; phylum Chloroflexota; class Anaerolineae; order Anaerolineales; family Anaerolineaceae; genus Flexilinea. The sequence goes on from JAFRIR010000090.1 coordinate 4,562, forward strand.
GGGGAAGAGTTTGACCTGGATGTCACGTTCCGCAATGTCGGGACACAGACCTGGGATTTTAACGTTGATGTCATGAAATATACCGGTGATCCGCTGGAAAAAGATCCGTCCAAAACGGCGATCGACCTTTGGAAAACCGTTGATCCGGACAGTGTGGATAAAAACAGTCACATTGTGAAACCGGGACAGTCGATCCGGGTGAAGATCCCGATGCGAGCCCCGACCGAAAAGTATCATGAAGACAATAAATATTATGCCGCTTATACACTGGTCCGTAACTGGAACAATTTCGGATGGACAGAATATCTTGAAGGCGGCGGAGAGATTCAGCATTCCAGCTGGGATACACTGCATGACGGTCACTGGGATCGTATGCCCGGTCATGCGCTGTTTTGTCCGGTGTATTTTTACATCTATGTTCCGGAGTAGAAAAAGAGCGTCGATTCGGGTATGATGGCAGCGGCACTGCACATGTTTGATGTGCAGTGTTCATTTTTGGAAACCGGGTTGGAAGAAAATATATGGAAGAGATTTTATGGAAAAAAAGATAGAGCAGATCCTTGCGCATTATGACTTTGGCGCTCCGGTCATCAGCTGCGAACAGTTCGGAGTGGGTCACATTAATTGGACGTACCGTGTTGAGACCAAAGCCGGCGGCCTTTTTGTGCTTCAGCGCATTAACACTTATGTTTTCCGTGACCCGGTCGGTCTGATGCGGAACATTGAATTGATCACGGATTTCATGCGGAAAAAGGAGCCTGACCCGCGAAAGGTGCTGGAACTGGTTCCGACGATTGACGGTCAGACTTTCATCGTGACCGACAATGATGAGTATTGGCGCGTTTATGTGTTTGTGAAGGATTGTATCTGCTTTGACCAGGCTGAGACCCCGGAAATTTTTCGCGACACCGGGAGCGCTTTCGGGCAGTTCCAGAATCTGCTGGCGGATTTCCCGGTAGATTCCCTGATCGAGACCATCCCTGATTTCCATAACACGGTCGCGCGCTTCCGGGCGCTGGAGACAGCGATCGCGAAGGATGAAAAAAAGCGGGCCGCAGGTGCGCAGAGAGAAATCGACTATGTTTTATCTCAAAAGCCGTTTGCTTCCTTCCTGATTGATAAAGTTGCGTCCGGTGAGATCCCTCTTCGTGTAACGCATAATGATACGAAAATCAACAATGTCTTATTTGACCGTGTGACAAACAAGCCGTTATGCGTGGTCGACCTGGACACGACTATGCCCGGGACTGCTGCCATGGATTTCGGAGACAGCATCCGCTATGCGGGAAACAATGCCGCTGAAGATGAGCCGGACTTGGAGAAGGTCTTTCTGCGTATGGACCTGTTCCGGGCTTATGCTGAAGGCTTCTGTGGCGCTGCCAGGGAAAACCTGAACCGGAATGAGCTGGTTATTTGTCCGGAGGCTTCCAAACTGGTCACACTGGAGATTGGGGTTCGCTTTCTGACCGATTATCTGGAAGGGGATGTTTATTTCCACACTGCTTATGCAGAGCATAACCTGACCCGCGCCCGGGTCCAGTTCGCGCTCGCCCGGGATATGGATGCGAAGATGGACGAGATGAAATCCGTCATCGAATCGATCCTTGATAAATAACATATGACCGAAACTCTGCGGAAACTGACGGAATTTGATGAAAGGGCTTCAGCTTCTCTGCGCATCATGCCACAGGAAGGTCCGCTGTTCAAAGCTGCCGCGTTTATTGCCCATACCGGGGATTCCTGGTTCTGGTGCGGTCCGCTGTTTGTTTTATGGCTGTTCGCTTCGGGTGAGCGGGAACGGACGCTGGCCTATTGGGGCGGATCGATCGCCCTGACGGCATGCTTTGTCTTCGTGTTGAAACGGCTGATCGCCCGTGCCCGTCCGGAGGGAGAATGGGGAAGTGTGTATCGCAAGACGGATCCTTATTCATTTCCTTCAGGACATGCGGTCCGTGCCGGTGTGATCCTTGTGCTGGCTTTTCACACCTTTCATCAGCCGCTGCTGCTTTTTGCTTTTTGTGTCTGGGCAGTTTTAATGATGCTTTCCCGGGTGGCGACCGGTGTCCATTACCTGTTGGACGTCCTGGCCGGGTTTGCGCTGGGCCTGCTGATCGGCTGGGGATGGGTTGCCATTCAGCCCTGGGTCTTCAGCACATTTCCGTTTCTGTTTGACAAATCCTCCTGGTTTTCATGAAAAAAAGGAGCCTCGCAGGGCTCCGACATTTTTACAGTGACGCATCACGGGTGACAGTCCCTCTGTGCCGGCTTCGCGGCATCAGCGTGACAGTCCCCGTGTGCTTCTTTCAGTGATTATTGTACGATATGGATCAGATCCTCGATCAGCGCGGCAGCCGTTTCTTTCCTGCCTGCGCCCGGGCCGATCAGGGTGATCTCGCCGAGCAGATCCGTGTGATATTGAATGGCGTTTTCAGCGCCTTTGATGCCGGCGAGCGGGTTGCTGTTGGGCAGCATCACCGGTTTGACGGATGCTTTCACGCCTTCCGGGGTCTTCCTGACGGAACCGATCAGTTTCCAGTGCATACCGTTTTTCAGCGCTTCCTGCACGTCATCAACCGTCAGGTCAGTGATTCCTTCCCGTTCGATGTCTTCCGGCTTGATGAAGGTACCGAAAACCAGATGTGAGAGGATGGCGACTTTCCCGGCGGTGTCAAAGCCTTCCACATCGCCGCTGGGATCGGCTTCCGCATACCCCATCAGCTGTGCTTCACGGAGGGCTTCTTCGTAGCTGGAACCGTTTTCCATCTCTGTGATGATGAAGTTGGTGGTTCCGTTGAGGATACCGTGTATTTCAGTGATGCCGGTGGGCAGCAGACTGTCGATTGCAAGGCGAAGGGCGGGAGAGCCGCTCATGACGGTCCCTTCACAGCCAATCTTCACACCGTTGTCGCGGGCGAGACCTTTCAGCAGGTTGTAATGCAGCGCGATCGGGCCTTTGTTGGAGGTGATCACATGCTTGCCGGAGAGCAGCGCTTCCTGGCAGTGCAGCACCGCAGGTTCACCGGTCTTCAAATCGGTGAAGCTCAACTCGATGATCACATCCGATTCGGCATTGCGGATCATCTGGATGGTGTTCCAGTCCTGCTTCAGGCCCGGGTCCATTTCTGAAAAATCATGGGCTTCCGCAAGTTCCTCCAGCGGCAGTCCGTCCGGGGAGTAAATCGTCCCGTAGCGGATGTCCGTGACGGCGGTGATGACAAAATCAAGCCCGAGTTCTTTTTTGAAAAAGCTGCTCTTTTCGATCAATGCCCTGATGAAGCCGTGCCCGACATTGCCGAAGCCGACCATCGCGATTTTGACAAGTTTCATAAATCCCTCCTTTCGCCTTTTTTCGTTACATACCGAAGAATCTTCTGGCAATCAGTTCCCCATTAAGGATCGAGCCGCCGGCTGCACCGCGGATCGTGTTGTGAGAGACGGTCACGAAGCGGTAATCCAGGATCGTGTCTTTGCGGATGCGGCCGATGCTGGTCGCCATGCCGTTCTCCAGGTCCCTGTCGAGACGCGGCTGCGGGCGGTTGTCTTCTTCATGGAAAATGATCGCATGTTTCGGGCAGGACGGCAGGGTCTTTGTGACTTCGGGAACTTCAAAATTTTTCACCGTTTCGATGAGCTCTTCCACAGAGGGCTTGAGCTCAGTGGCGATGGTGGAGCAGATGGTGTGGGCATCAACCACAGCGACCCGGTTCGTATGGGCGGAAATGGCCATTGGATGAAGCTTTACGGAGTCCGGCATCATGGCGCCCATGATCTTTTTCGGTTCAAACTCCAGTTTTTCTTCTTCTCCACCGATATACGGGATGACGTTGTCGATGATATCCAGGGAAGGGACGCCCGGGATGCCGGCGCCGGAAAGCGCCTGCATGGAGAAGGCGAAGAGCTGTGTGACATGATATTTTTGGTCAATCGCATGCAGCGGGATCACAAACCCGGTGGTGGTGCAGTTCGGGTTGGTGATGATGCCGCCGCTCCATCCATATTGACTGTGCTGGAGTGCGATCAGGTCCAGGTGCTCCGGGTTGATCTCCGGGACCAGCAGCGGGACGAGCGGATCTTTGCGGTATGCTGAAGCGTTGGAGCTGAGATACATGCCTGCTTTGGCAAAGTCAGGTTCAATTTCTTTGGCAATATCTGCCGGAAGCGCGGAAAAGACGATTTTTGCCTTGCTCAGGGCGGATGCCTTTGTGGGGAGCAGCGCCATGTCTTTGACATAGTCGGGCATAGGTTTGGAAAGGAACCAGTGACAGGCGTCCTGATATCGTTTGCCTTCGGATCTTTCCGATGCGGTCACTTCCACGACTTCGAACCAGGGATGCCCGTCCAAAAGGCTGATCATACGCTGTCCGACACTCCCCGTACCGGCTAACACTGCAACTGGAATTTTGTTACTCATAATAAAACCTGCCTTAAATTTTGATGAAGATTTCTACAAAAAAAACTGCCTCTTTGTGAGGCAGTTTTGAATTTGCATTGTTCAGATCCCTCTGCCTCACATAACAGAATATATACCGCGGGTAATGGCGGTGGTGACAGTGAGAATAGTGGAATCGCAAACATCATTTTTGTAAATCATAATCGTAATTTTACCCGTGAATGCGGAATTGTCAAATGAACAGGGAAAAAAGTGACTATTTATAGGGTTTAGGGTTTAGGGGATAGGGGTGAGGGAAGAGGGTGGAGGGAATAGGGTGTAGGGTGTAGGGCGTCATCTTTGATGTCGATGAGTTGTGAACGGCTGTAGAATAGTATTGATTTAAACTGATAATTGATAAATAAGAATCAGATTTTTCCTGGAGAAATTTATGAAAACAATCAAAGCTGCAAAGTTACGGGAAGATGCTATTCTTCCGACACGGAAACATCCGGATGATGCCGGGATCGACTTTTATGCGGTCGAACCTGTCGTGATCCATCCCCATTTTATAAGGATCGTGAAAACAGGCATTACTGTCGAGATCCCGAAGGGGTATGTCGGTTTGCTGAAGCCGAAAAGCAGGAGCGATTTTCTCCTGGGCGCCGGGGTGATCGATGCCGGTTACCAGGGCGAGATCCAAATCAAAGTGGCGAACGTCAGCGCAAAAACGTTAACGGTCAATTATGGTGATGCGGTAGGACAGATGCTGCTGATTCCTGTCGAAACACCTGCCGTGGAAGAAGTACCGCTTGAAGAGATCCATCAGGAAATCTCAGCGCGCGGCGCCACGGGCGGTATTCTCGGAAATTCATAAAAAAAAAACCGGCACAGCTGCGCCGGTATTATTATTTTCTTATCCGGTCAGGAATTCTTTCCGAATACCCAGTCGGTCGTGCACTTTTCGTAATCAACGATCTCTTCCGGTTTGAACCAGAGAGCGATCTCACGTTCGGCAGTGGCAACCGCATCGGATGCATGGATCAGGTTTCGGTCCATTTTCGCGGCAAAATCATGCCGGATGGTTCCGGGCGCTGCTTCGGTCGGTTTTGTGGAGCCGACTGTCTGGCGGACAGCTTTGACGATGTCATCGCCTTCCCAGACCATCGCGAAAACAGGGCCGGAGGTGATGTAATTGATCAGGCCTTCATAGAAGGGTTTCCCTTCATGTTCTGCATAATGTCTGGCGGCCAATTCCGGGCTGACCTGCATGAATTTCGCGGCACAGAGAATGAAACCGCGGTTTTCAAAGCGCTTGACAACTTCGCCGATCAGACCGCGCTGGACGCCATCGGGCTTGACGCATACAAATGTTTTTTCCATGTTTTTTCCCTCTATTCTTTGATTGAATTATACAAATTTGCCAGCTCTTCGTTCTCCGGGAAAAGGATCACCAGTTTTTCCAGTTCTTCCTTCACTGCAGTGACGCAGTTGGGCTTGGCAATAAGCTTCTGATATAATTGTACCCCAAGTTCCTGCTGATCGGTGCTGAAACACCGCCAGGCTTCCCGCATCATCTGGCGGTCTTCTGTTGAGGGTGTCTGAACCGGCTGGATCTCGTCTGTTTGCTGATCCGGTTCGTTTTCTTTGTTTTGGTCACTTTCCTTTTCCGAAACAGCCTTGTTTGGCCTCGGGTCTATCGGCTGGAACCCACGGGAAGCAATATGCTCCAGATAATTGAATGCCTCATCCAGTTCGCTGGAGTTGGAAGTTTTTTCCTGCGCGGAAGGCTTTTGTTCTCCGGATATAGGTTCCTGAATGGTGTTTTTGGAGGAGAAGAATGACTTTCGGTAAAACATTTCTCCGGAGTCGGATATCTCCAGCTCATTGAGCAGGCTCTGGATCGATTCTTCCGGAGCGGAGGAATTGTCCGCGATGGGCAGAAGGTCCAGCCAGGCGGGAATTTTGGAGTTGTCGTTCAAAATCAGTTTTTCACTCGCCTGATGCCAGCCGATGCGGACCCGTGTGTTGGGAATACCGGTCCAGTCGTAATAGGCTACATTGATAGGAAAATGCTGGCTGACCAGCTTTCCGTCTTTGATCTCCCAGTGCTGAAATTCCGGGTCCAGATCGATGAGTTTATCCAGACAGTGGTGGAATTTCATCCTGTCCTGGTCAGAGTAGTAAGCTGCCAGCGTACATAACGCAGTCTGGTTATAAGGTTCTCTGCGCAGCAGGGATTCAAGCAGCCATACACCTTTTTGAGTTTCACCCTTTTCATAATAGGAAAGCCCGAGAAAGAGGACGGGCAGGTTGGGCATCGGTTTTTTCCCCGCGGCAAAAAAGTGCTTGCATCCGTCTGTGTAATCTTTTTCATGATAAGCACGGATGCCGGCAGAGAATTCTTCCAGCAGGCGGTCATCTGAGGAAAAGGCAACGCTGTGGGCTTCCATCCAGGAGCTGAGATCCTTGATGACTGGCTGGTTGTCAGGCTGCAGGCATTTGGCGGTCTCACAGTGCAAAATCGAGTTTTCGATTCGACCGCACTCAACATAGGTGTAAGCCAGGGAGATATGGTTCAGAAAATTGTCCGGCTGCGCTGAACATAGCCGCAGATAAGTGTTCAAAGCGCCATTGTAATTGTCCATTTCCAAAAAAGTGCGGCCGAGTTTTTCGTATATCCGCAGCATTTTCGGAAACTGCCGTAATAAATACAGACAATGGAAAGCTGCCTGTTCGAGATTTCCATTGTCTGTCAGGTTATCGATCTTTTTCAGATAGTTATCGATTTCGATGATCGGCATTGCGCCTCCTTGAGGAGATCTTATTTGAGATCATCACGGAGGTAGTCACGCAGGATTTTTTGTACCGAAGGATGGCGCAGCCTGGAAAGCGCCTGAGCTTCTATCTGGCGGACGCGTTCACGGGTGACACCCATTTTGTTCCCGACTTCTTCCAGGGTATAGGCCTGTCCGTCCAGAAGTCCGTAGCGCAGCTGCAGGATCCGGACTTCACGGGGCGGCAAATCATTCAGGATGGTCTGCAGATGTTCCTTGAGCAGGTTGTAGGTTGCGGAGTCGGAAGGGGCCGGAGCGTCATCATCTTCGATGAAATCACCCAGGACGGAGTCTTCTTCGTCATCTGTTGGCGTCTCCAGTGAAAGCGGACGTCTGGCGACCTGGATCATGTTCTCGACTTTTTTGACGGGTACATCCAGTTCGGCTGCCAGCTCTTCTACGGAAGGATCACGTCCCAGTTTCTGCGTCAGCTGGTGTTGATAGCGCAGCAGCTTGTTGATCTGGTCACCCATATGCACAGGGACACGAATGGTACGGCCCTGGTCCGCGATGGCACGGGTAACAGCCTGGCGGATCCACCAGGTGGCGTAGGTGCTGAACTTGTGGCCCCGGCGGTAATCAAATTTTTTCGTGGCGCGGATCAATCCGATGTTGCCTTCCTGGATCAGGTCAAGGAAGGGTACACCACGGCCCATGTATTTTTTTGCTACACTGATGACCAGACGGGAGTTTGCGGTGATCAGGTGATCACGGGCGGCCCAGCTGTCTTCGATGTTTTTCCTCAGTTCCAGCCGTCTTTCATAAGTGACGTTTACGCGGGCAAGCTCTTCCCGGGAAATACGCCCTTTTTCAATTCGCTGTGCAAGTTCAACTTCTTCGTCAGCAGTCAGCAGCGGAACGCGGCTCACTTCCTTCAGATAAAGGCCGATCGTATCGTCTGTATCGATGTTTGAAAGGTCATCGGAAAGACCGATCCCGCTTTCGTCATCTTCTTCATCCAGATCAGAAAGATCCATCTCATCCTCATCGACATCATCGTCAGAGGGGGCTTCTTCCGTATATTGGATCCCGGCGCTCAGCAGGGCTGAAAATGCCTCTTCCAACTGGTCGACGTCCTGCTCTGCATCGGGGAAAAACCTCAGAATGTCATCAATCGTTACGACAGACTTCTGACGCCCGTATTCGATGAGCTGGGCAATTGCTGAATCGTTTTCATAATCTTCGCTGCTGATGTTCATTATTTCTTCTTCCATATGCTGCGTAAATTTCCTTAGTTGTATTTTCTACTTATAGAAAATACACCTTTTTTTTGAAAAGTCAATAGCGGATTTTAAAAAAAGAGAAATTCGTTGGAATTTCTCTTGTAAAATCAATTTTGATTTGAGCAGCTGATTCATTCAGTGAAGAAACTGAAAATGATCGTAGCCGGACCGGCATGGACCATGATCCCGGGAGGAAGGTTCAGCATGGGAATGTTTTCCGTACCGAAATTCTCCCTGAACTCCTGCTTCAGAAATGGAATATCCGGATTGTCGGCAGTGGTACCAAAGGTGAAATACGCATTTTCATAATCTTTGCAGTCATTTTTGATCAATTCGATGATGCGGGCCAATGCCTTTTTCTTAGTGCGCTGTTTTTCGAAAGATTCGACTCTCCCTTCATTCAGGTAAAGGATCGGTTTGATTTGCAGAATCTCGCCTAATAGTTTGGACGCACCGCCGATTCGACCGCCTTTGTAAAGGTATTCGAGCGTATCAACGACCGCATAGAGTTTTGCATGGGTTATTTTTTCATTCACAAGGCGTTCGACCTCATCAAGGCTTTTCCCTTCATCTGCCCACTGTTTGGCGAGTTTCAGCAAGACTGCCTGATTAGCGCCGATCTGCTTTGTATCGATGATTCTCACATCCAGTCCGGGAAAATCTTCCAGCGCGGTGGTTGCACTGCGAACAGTGCCGCTGAGCAAAGAGGAGGGACAGATGACGATTCCTGAATCTCCCTTTTCCATCATGTCCTGATAGATCGGTGTGTATAAGGATGGCGGAGGAGCCGCTGTCTTGGGCAGTACAGCGGATTCTTTTAATTTTTTGACAAAAGTCTCACTGTCAATTTCGGTGTCGTCCCTGTAGGTTTCTTCTCCGAAAATGATCAGTTGAGGGATGTATTCAATACCCAGCTCTTTTGCCTGATCGAGTGTAAGGCCGCTGGTAGTGTCTCCGAAAATTCTTATCATAATACCTCTGATTATTTCACCAATAACAAATAAGCTATATTAATTATATATGGATTTTAAGAAAAATACTGAAAATCCGGATATATCTGAAAAAAACCCTGCCGGGTTCCCGGCAGGGAAAAAGTTCAGTTATTGTTCAGAAGCCGTTGACACCTTTTTGGTCTGTCAGGATGGAACGGATCGCCTGGTCATTGACTACCGCGGGAATGTCAGCAACTTTTGTCAGGCGGGGATATCCTTTCACATCCGCAAACAGACCCGTTACCTTCTTGTAATAAGGGGGACGTTCGTTCAGACAGTAAAAGAGGTCACAGTCATCGTAAAAAGCTTCTTCTCCCGGGGCCAGCACAACGCGGTCAGGAACTTTGATAACATGCGGCTCCTGGTAAAAGGTTTTTTCGGACCCGTCTGACATGACGAACCCCACACGGCTGATCTCGATCTGACGCCGTCCGGTGTTCTGGACATAAAGGTCGAAGGTGACAAAACTCTTTTTGCGGAATGATTCGATTGCAGCATCTTCAAGTTTGAAGTCGATGCTCAGCGGTGGCTTTTGGGAGGATTTTATCAGTTTGACAATGAGCCAGATGATCAGGCAGATCAGAAATGCGGCACAGAGAAGAAATGCTGTGACACCCAGAAAATCCGCCTTTTCAAGAGAAAGATACCAATTGATTTCAGTGTTGATTCGATTCATTAATTCTGACATAATTCACCTCAATTAAAAACAATTATAACCCAATGAGCATGATATACAAACTGATTGTAATGGAAAAGAGCAAATTCGACAACAAAACGGAGATACTTGCGAAGGCTTCGTCACTGTGGTAGCGCTGGCTGAGAATATAATCATTGAGCGCCGCGGGCAGCATGGCGATGAGCGCCAGTGAGGTCAGCCACCACTGATCCATCCTGAAAAGATATTTCCCCACTGCCCAGGCTATCAACGGACAGACCGTCAGCTTCACCAGGGCGGAAAACAAAGCCCTGAAAAATACTGACCGGGATGAAATGTGGCTGCCGGTCTGTGCACAGGTGAGTCCCAATGCGAACATCCCGGCGGTCGTGGTTGGACGGCCCAGCAGCTCCGCAGTGTCGATGATCAGGTGCGGAACCGGGATCTTGAAAAAAAGCAGTAATGCTGCTATGGCGGGAATGAAAATGTTCGGGTTCTTCAGTGCGGTCCGGATGGCATGGGCTGCGCTTTTATCGTTTTTTTTGCCGGAAAACCAGTCCAGCAGAAAAATGGCCAGTGGGAAGGTCAGGATGCCATGAACCAGGATCGTGATGATGTTCGGGATGACGTTGTTGAAAAGCGTCAGAAACACGGGAATGCCTACATAGGAGATGTTTCCGTAAAAGCTGCAGATGCTGTGAATGACCATGTCTGACCCTTCCAGATGAAAGATCTTTTTATACAGGAACATCAGTGAGAAAAACGCGGTCATTTCAAAAACGATCAGCGCCAGGGCAAAGCGAAGGTTGAAGATCGATTCCAGATCCGATGTAATGATGTTGGCGAAGGAAACAGCCGGTGCACAGAAATAAAACAAAAAAGAGCACAGCGCATCGCTCGTGTTTTCCGGTAGCAGACGGGTTTTTCCGGCGAAGAAACCCAGCATTGCCAGAATAAAAATCGGGATCAGTTTTGTGATGACAGTGTTCAAATTATCTCATACCTTTTTTATTTGAAATCACTGATATAATAATAACGTGAATGATCAATCTATTTGTGTGAGCGGTTAATATTATGACGATTCAGGCTATTCTTTTCATTTTGCTGGTTTCCGCTTTTTACGGCTGCCTTTTCCATGTCATCACAGGGGGCAACGTTTTCACGATTCTGATCAACATTCTGATTTCGACAGCCGGTTTTTTTGCCGGACAGTTTGTCGGCAGCGTGATCGGAAGAGAAGCCTTTCGCTTTGGTGTGATCTATTTCGGCTGGGGGACGGTTGTCAGCTTTTTGTTTTTACTGATCGGATACTTAATTTCCCATCCATTATTCTGACTTTTTTACCTCAGCTGCCCGCAGGCCTTTCCCCGTTTGTATGATTTTGAAGGTGACTTGATCACCTTCGGTAAGGTTGCGGAAACCGTCAACCGCGATATCTGTGTAATGAACGAAGACCTCTTTGTTGTCTTCTGTCTGAATGAATCCGAAGCCTTTATTGGTGTTGAACCACTTCACGATACCGTTTACGAATTCTTCCATGGTTTACAGCTCCTCTCCAAAAATTGCGGCAGCCTTTTCGAGTGCACGCTGCGAATAAAGCTGATAACGTTCCCTCTTGGAACGCGGACTGTTCTCAAGCGGTGGCAGAATGCCGAAGTTTGCTTTCATTGGCTGGAAATGCTTCCCGTCTGCTGTTGCAATGTAATGAAACAGCGAACCCGAGATCATTTCTTCCGGGAGGGTCAGCGGATCCTGCCCCTGGATGGTCCGTGCGGCGTTGATTCCCGCCAGCAGACCGGCAGCGATGTTCCCCATATAGCCCTCCACTCCGCACAGCTGCCCGGCAAAAAACACCTGAGGATGATCGATCATGTTCAAAGCAGCTGTCAGTGTGCCGGGGGCACAGATGTAGGTGTTGCGGTGCATTTGTCCGTATCGAACAAATTGTGCGTTGGCGAGTCCGGGAATCATGCGGAAGACCCTTTCCTGTTCCTTTTGCAGCAGATTGGTCTGGAATCCCACCAGGTTGTAAAGGCTCCCGGAAAGGTTGTCCTGCCTTAGCTGAAGCACAGCCCAGGGACGTTTCCCTGTGCGAGGGTCGATGAGCCCGACCGGGCGCATCGGACCGAAGGCCAGCGCCTGGATGGAACGACCTGCAAGAATCTCGACCGGAAGACAGCCTTCAAAGAAGCTCATTTTTCCGGCAGCTACGCCCTGTTCGATCTGCTCTTCAAAACTCTTCAGCGGAATGCGTTTTGCTGCGGTCAGTTCCGTGACGAACGTTTCATACTCCTGCCTGTTGAACGGGCAGTTGATGTAATCTCCGTCATCGTCCTCATTTTTGCTGTATCGTGACCCTGCATAGGCAATGGTCAGATCGATTGAGTCATGTTCGACGATCGGTGCGATCGCGTCAAAGAAAAAAAGATTGTCCGTCCCGCACAGTTTTGTGATTTCCGCAGAAATGGCGGAAGAGCTCAGCGGGCCGGATGCGATGATGACCGGCCTGTCAGCCGGTATTTCACGGACTTCCTCGCGGATGATGTGAACATTATGGCAGGAGTGCAGTTTTTTTTCAATTTCGGAAGAAAAGAGCTTTCTGTCGACAGCAAGGGCGTTGCCGGCCGGGACTGCCGCCTTTTCCGCGCACTCGACCAGGAGTGAACCGGCCAGACGCAGTTCTTCTTTTAAAACCCCGGAAGCCCGGTCTTTGAGGTTGGATCCAAGTGAGTTGGAACAGACCAGCTCCGCAAGATCGCCTCCGGTGTGAGCGCCAGTCATGACGCCCGGCCGCATTTCATAAAGGTCGACTGAAATACCCCGTTTGGCAGCCTGCCAGGCAGCTTCACAGCCGGCCAACCCGGCGCCGATGATCATCAGTGAGTTAGAACTTTTTGTCATAATCCTATTGTAACATTGATTTTCCCGAATAATAGACAACATGGCGGCGATTGTTTGACAATTTTCGGAAACAAGAGTATAATTCAACAATTGAATTTTAAGATGGGCAGTTAGGGTTATTACTTCGAATGGCAGAGAAAATAAACATTGATATCAATCGCGATCTTGATATACTTGATAATATTGAGAACAATCCCAACGCGACCCAGGCATCTATGGCTTCACAAATGAACGTGGCGATCGGCACGGTGAATTGGCATTTAAAACGCCTGATCGATAAAGGTTTTGTGAAAATCCAGCGAAGTGAAAAACGAAAACTCAAATATATTATCACTCCGGAAGGGATCCTGCTGAGGGCAAAACTCACAAAAGATTACATCCACAGCTCCTTTGAATTATACCGCCTGATTCGAGGCAGAATGAACAAAGTGCTGGAACAATGTAGTGAAAACGGTTATGAGGCGATTTATATCGATGGAATCGGTGACATTGAAGAAATTTGTAAATTAAGCTGCATGGAAAAAGGAGTGAAAGCTCTTGAAAGTCAGGAAAAAAACTTTCCTGTGGTTCGCGTCGTCGGGCTGAAATTGTTCTATGAAAAGCCTGACACGGAAAGTGATGGAAACAAGAATAGCTGAAATTTTTATCTGAAATCATGGTGACGGTTTTATTCGAATTTGAGATATCCGAACCGGAACACAGTAAGGAACAGACGTGAGCACAAGCAAGTCAGAGACGATCCAAACGGTAATTCAGCCGACGCGGGGCTGGAAGATGGTCAATTTCAAGGAATTGATCATGTACCGCGAATTAATTTTCTTCCTGACCTGGAGGGATTTAAAGGTCCGTTATAAACAAACCATCCTGGGCGTTGCCTGGGCTGTGATTCAGCCGGTGATGACAATGGTGGTGTTTTCCGTTTTTTTTGGCGGTCTTGCGAAAGTCCCTTCCGATGGGATTCCATATCCGCTCTTTTCTCTGGCCGGCCTGATGCCATGGCAGCTGTTTGAAAATTCCATGCGCAATGCCAGTAAATCCCTGGTGGCGAACCGGAACATGATCACAAAAATCTATTTTCCCCGCGTGATCCTGCCACTTTCCAGCGTTCTTGCCAGTCTTGTAGATTTTTTCGTTGCCCTTCCGATCCTGATCGTCATGATGATCGTTTACGGTTATCACGTCAACATTTATATTCTGCTGATTCCATATTATCTGCTGCTGACGGTGCTCACGTCCTTCGGCGTCAGTCTCTGGTTTTCAGCAATGGACGTTATGTATCGGGATGTAGGGATCGTCGTTCCTTTCGTCAGTCAGATTTGGATGTATATTACCCCGATCGCCTACGGTTCTTCCCTGATTTCTGACCCGAAATGGCAGTTTATATACAACCTGAACCCGATGGTAGGCGTCGTGAACGGCTTCCGTTCCGCATTTTTGGGCGTTTATACACAAATCCCGATCCAGAGCATGGTTTTCAGTCTGCTGATATCCCTGATCATTCTGTTTGGCGGTTTGTTTTACTTCCGGCATATGGAAAAGCAGTTCGCTGATTTGATTTAGAGAGGTTGCAGTGGCAAAGTATTCAGTTGAAGTAAATCAAATCGGAAAACGGTACCGAATCGGAGTTTCCACCCGGCAGTATAATACACTGCGGGACACCCTGGCCGGTGTTTTTCATAACCCGAAGAGCCGTCTGTATACGAAAATGACAGAAGAAAACTCATTTTGGGCGCTCAAAGGTGTCAGCTTCAAAGTGGAAGAAGGCAAAGCGATCGGCATTATTGGCCGTAACGGCGCCGGGAAAAGCACGCTGCTGAAGATCCTTTCCCGGGTGACCGAACCGACAGAAGGATCTGCACTGATCCATGGCCGGGTCGGCTCCCTGTTGGAAGTTGGGACAGGTTTTCATCCCGAACTCACCGGTCGGGAAAACATCTTTTTGAACGGCGCGATTCTTGGTATGAAGCGCACGGAGATTGAAAGCAAACTGGATGAGATCATTGCTTTCTCGGAAGTGGAAAAATTTGTCGATACGCCGGTAAAACGTTACTCCAGCGGTATGTATCTGCGGCTGGCTTTTGCGGTGGCAGCGCATCTTGACCCTGAAATTCTTGTGGTCGATGAAGTGCTGGCGGTGGGAGACGCGGAATTCCAACGGAAATGTCTGGGAAAAATGAGCGATGTCGCCAGTCAGGGACGGACGGTACTTTTTGTGAGCCATAACATGTCAGCCATCATGCGCCTGACCGATCAGACCGTTGTTCTGGAACGGGGAAAAGTTGTGATGCAGGGTCCGACGGCTGATGCGGTGGATTATTATCTGTCACAAGGCTTCTCTCAGGAGGGGCAGCATGAGTGGAAAGAAGATGAATTTGACAAAAATCCCGCGCCTTTCCATCCGATCCGTATCCGCGTGCTGTCTGAAGCCGGAACAGTGTCTGACACGGTTCGCTCGACCGAAAAATTTTATGTGGAGATGGATTATTCGCTGGATGAGGATATTGCCGGACTCCGGGTGGGTTTTTATGTCATCAGTACGCGGGGCGAATTTGTCCTGACATCTTTCGACGTGGATGACCCGGAAAAGTTTGAGAAATACAGCACAAGAAAAGCCGGGCGTTATACCAGCCGCTGCACGATTCCCGGAGACTTCCTGAATGAAGGAAGATTTGTAATTGGCGTAAATGCCAGTATTTTCAAGATAAGAACTTATTTTCATGACGAGCAGGCTCTTGTTTTCAATGTGAATGGGACAGGCGCTCCCGGAACGCAATGGCCTGAACCTCGAACCGGCTTGATTCGACCTCGCCTGAATTGGGAAATTGAATCAAAGGGGGAGTAGTATATGCCTAATTATAAAGAAGCCATCCGGAATATTTTAGGCGAGATTCCGCTGACCGCAGAGTTTTATTATGAGCTGAAGAAAAAAAATCAGCCTTTTACCCGGTATTCCCTGAAAAATATTCAGGCAAATCTTCCCCAGATGTTGAAGGACATCGAAGAGGGCAAAAAGGAATGTGACGAACCGAAAAAGGTTTTTGTCTTTGCTTCACTTCATTACTGGATCGAACACGCTGCAACAGTGGCTTTATATATCAGCGCTCTGGGACATCATGTAACCTTCGGCTATCTCCCTTATTCTGATTGGCAGAAACCGGTGAACAAGTTTGACCTGCGCCGTCAGGATATTTACACCAAAAAGGTTTTTGAAGGTGCGGGCAAATATATGGAAATCGTCTCTTTCCTCCCGCTGCATCCTTCTTACAAAAAACTTCCGGATGAGATCATGCAGATCGTAAAAGATGTCAGCGCTTATGACACGCAGTATACGCTGCAGGTCGAAGATTTTTCAACCGACGATCCGCTTTATAAGATGCGCATCAATGCCAACGAGTATTTTGCAAGAATGGTTTATAACTGGCTGCTGGAAAACCGGCCGGATTATGTTATTGTACCAAACGGCACCATTCAGGAAATGGGGGTGTTGTATCGGATCGCGAAATGGATGGAGATCCCTGTGACCACCTACGAATTCGGGGAACAGCGAAAACGGATCTGGATCGCACAAAACCGTGAGGTGATGCGGCAGGAAACAGATGACCTGTGGGAAGCACGGAAAAACCTGCCGTTGGATGATGAAGCCTTTGAGAAAATGCGCAACATGCTTTCTGCACGGCAGCGTGCTGACCTGTGGGGAAATTTCACCAGGAGGTGGCAGGGCAGCGAAAAAGTCGGTTCGGAAAAGATCCGCAGTGAACTGCGTCTGGATGACCGTCCGATCGTGTTCCTGGCGACCAATGTGCTGGGTGACAGCCTGACGCTTGGCAGACAGACATTTTCAAAGAACATGGCTGAATGGATCGAACGAACGGTGCAGTACTTTGCCGAACGGAAGGATGCCCAGCTGATCATCCGGGTCCATCCGGGCGAAACGCTGACGCATGGACAGTCCATGGTGGATGTGGTGACCCGCCTGATGCCGATGCTGCCTTCTCATATTCATCTCATAAAACCAACGGACAAAATCAATTCCTATGATCTGGTGGATATTGCCACGGTAGGCCTGGTCTATACAACAACAATGGGCCTTGAAATGCCGATGAGCGGTGTCCCGGTGATCGTGAGCGGTCAGACCCATTACCGTGGACGTGGTTTCACCATGGATCCGGACAGCTGGGTCAGCTATTACCGCATGATCGGCAGTATTCTCGACAATCCTTCATCCGCTGTTCTGACCGAAAATCAGGTGAAACTGGCATGGCAGTACGCTTATGCATTTTTCTTTGAATATGCCCGTCCCTTCCCCTGGCATCTGGTGAAAATGTGGGATGATTATGAAAAACGACCGATGTCTTACGTTCTCAGCGAACAGGGACAATCTGAATTCAGCCGCTCCTTTGAATATATGATCGGGAAGCCGCTGGACTGGAATGAGATCTTTGGTGAAAAAGGTCAGCAATGAGTCAGGATAGCAAACAAAAAGTCCGGGAGTTTTATGATGAGATCGGCTGGAGCCGGGAAAGCTCCGGCTATTATCAGAACGCGCGCTATGAAGACCTGCGTCCGGTCTCTGCTGAATATATCCATAAATGCCACCTGCGGCTCACGCCCTATTTTGCCTCCGGAGGAAAATTTCTTCTGGATGTGGGCTGCGGACCGATCCAATACAAGGAGTATTTGACTTATTCTGAAAAGTATGAAAAACGGGTTTGTGCAGATATCTCCCTGACAGCGCTGAAAGAAGCCCGCAAACGGATCGGAGATAAGGGATTTTTCGTTGTCTGCGATGCGGCGAATCTCCCTTTCAAGTCGGAATGCATGGACGGGATGGTCTCGCTTCATACTTTCCATCATTTGGATCTTGTTGATCAGAAAAAAGCCTGGCAGGAAACCTGGCGGGTTCTGGATAAAGGAAAGACCGCAGTCGTGGTGAACGGCTGGACAGAATCGGAAATGATGAAAAAATGGCAGAGCCGGGTGGAACGAGCGGAAAGAGCAGGACATTTCATCGCTCGCCTGAGAGGAAAAGAAACCGGACCGGCAAAGAAGGAACAGCAGCCGGAACAGAAAAAAGCAACCGGCACATTTGTGAAGAAAATGGACGCGGAATGGGTACGAAAGGAGCTTTCTGGCCTCGGTGACGGGAAGGTGAAAATTGAAATCCGCTGCTGGCGCAGTGTCAGTGTGCGCTGGCTTCGTGCTCTCATTCATCCGCCTTATGGTAAAATCGCTTTGCGGCGTTTGTTTGCTAAAGAGGAGACCCACCCGGAGTATTATGGTGAATATGGGCAGTATCCGATGATCATTTTGAAAAAGCAGAATTGAAAGGTTCAGGAAAAGTATGAATTGGAATGACAAGGCTGTATTGGTGACCGGCGGGACCGGTTCGTTTGGCAAGAAATTTATCGAGATCATGCTGAAAGAATACCATCCGGCAAAAATCATCATTTTCAGCAGGGATGAGCTGAAGCAGCATGAAATGCGCATAAATGGATATGACGATCCTTCTCTCCGCTATTTCATCGGTGACATACGCGACCTGGACCGTCTGAAGCGGGCGTTCAAAAATGTCGACATTGTCGTCCATGCGGCAGCTTTGAAACAGGTTCCGGCTTGTGAATATAACCCTTTTGAAGCCATCAAGACCAATATTCTGGGCAGTCAGAACGTGATCGATGCTGCGCTGGATTGCGGGGTGAAAAAGGTTCTTGCCATCAGTACTGATAAGGCAGTGAATCCTGTCAACCTTTATGGTGTGACAAAACTGGGCGCGGAAAAACTCTTTATTCAAAGCAATTCTTATGCCGGCGCCCATGACACGCGCTTCAGCTGCACCCGTTATGGCAACGTGGTCGGCAGCCGCGGGTCTGTGGTCCCGGTTTTCCTTCAGCAGCGCAAGACGGGAAAACTGACCGTCACGGATGAACGCATGACCCGCTTCTGGATCTCCCTGGAACAGGGTGTGCGTTTTGTGATCCGCTGCATTGAACAGATGCATGGCGGAGAGGTTTTCGTACCGAAAATCCCCAGCATGTCTGTGAAAGATCTGGGCGCGGCAATTGCTCCGGAATGTGAGATCGTTTATTCCGGTATTCGCCCGGGTGAAAAGCTCCATGAAGTGCTGGTTTCCGAAGATGAAGCCCGTTCATCGGTCGAACTGGAAGATATGTTTGTGGTTCAGCCTACCGGCACGCTCTGGTTCGGAAAAGAATGGGAAAAAATCGGTAAAAAACTCCCTGAGGGTTTCCGTTATGCCTCCAATACGAACACGGAGTGGCTTGATTTGGATGGCGTGAAGGAAATGATCCGCCCGTTCCAGGAAGCTTACGAACAGGGAAAATAACTTGAAACGCATTCTGGTCACCGGTGCATCAGGGCTGTTGGGACTGAACTTCTGTACCTTTTTCTGTCAGAAGCATCAACTCATCGGCATCACCAACCGGACAAAACTGAAAGGGGTTCTTTTTCAGACTGTTGCCTGTGATTTGTTGAATGAGGATCCCGGGGAAATGCTGGACCGCTTCAAACCGGATGTGGCGCTGCATTGTGCGGCGCTGGCGAACATAGATGAATGTGAAAAATTCCCGGAAAAGGCTGCTGCCATCAACAGCATCTATCCGGGAAGATTTGCCTCTGCGGCACGGAAACGCGATATAAAATTTGTTCATATTTCGACTGATGCCGTATTTGACGGGGAAGACTGCGGGGAGAGTGGATATAAAGAAGATGACACTCCCAACCCGGTCAGTCGATACGCGGAAACGAAACTGCAGGGAGAAATCAATGTTCTGGATAATGATCCGGAAGCGTTGATCCCACGTGTAAATTTTTACGGATGGAGCACCGGCGGCAGCCGCAGCCTGGTGGAATTCTTTTATAACAACCTTGCAGCAGGCAATCAGGTCAACGGGTTCCGTGATGTCTTTTTCAACACGCTTTATGTGCATGAGCTGGCTGACATTCTGGATGAAATGATCGGCTTGAACGCAGGCGGGATCTGGCATGTCTTCAGTGCAGAACACCAGAGCAAGTATGCTTTCGGAGTTTCGGTGGCTGAGAAGTTTGGCTTTGATCCCGGTCTGGTACGGGCAGTCTCATGGAAGGATGGCGGTCTGACGGCCCGGCGCTCTCCAAACCTCATTATGAACACAGACAAGCTTCAGACCTTGTTGGGACATGAGCTTCCCGGACAACAGAAATGTCTGGACCGGTTTTATCAGGATACAACAGCAGGGCTCAGGGAACAGATTCGCAATTGTGTCTGTCCGAATCAGGAAAGGAATGAAAATGGAAATCAGGATCGGTAATTCCGTTATCGGCTGTAATCATCCGACTTATTTTGTCGCGGATATCGCCGCCAACCACGACGGTGACCTGGAACGGGCGAAGATGCTGATCCATATCGCTAAAGAGAGCGGTGCGGATGCAGCCAAATTTCAGAATTTTAAAGCTGCAAAGATCGTTTCGGATTATGGCTTCAGGTCCATGGGCGGCCAGCAGAGCCACCAGTCCAAATGGAAAAAATCTGTTTTTGAGGTTTATCAAGATGCGTCCGTTCCGGATCGCTGGTCTTCCGAATTGAAGGAATGCTGCGATAAGGAAGGAATTGAATATTTTTCCGCTCCCTACGACTTTGAATCCATCGACTGGCTGGATCGTTTCATCAATGTATATAAAATCGGTTCCGGCGATATCGACTGGCTGGAATCATTGGAGCGAATCGCCGGGAAACACAAGCCTGTCCTTTTGGCTACCGGCGCGTCCAACCTTGCAGATGTCCAGCGGGCGGTCGACACGATTTTGCCGATCAATCCGGAACTGGTCCTGATGCAGTGCAACACAAACTATACTGCGGATGTAGAAAACTACAAGCATATCCATCTGCGGGTGCTTGAGACCTATCACCAAATCTGGCCGGATCTGATCCTTGGTCTTTCCGACCATACGGCCGGTCATGCGACGGTCCTCGGTGCGGTCGCTTTGGGTGCACGGGTTATCGAAAAGCATTTCACGGATGACAATAATCGCGTCGGGCCTGATCATAAATTTGCCATGAACCCGAAGAGCTGGGAAGAAATGGTGATCAACACCCGTCAGCTGGAAGCCGCACTGGGCTCCCGGGAAAAGTTCATCGCCGGCAATGAGCAGGAAACCTGCATCATCCAGCGCCGCTGTCTGCGTGCCGCAAGGGACATCAAGGCCGGTGAGACCTTCACACGCGACATGATCGATGTACTGCGTCCTGCGGTGAAGGGCGCCATCCTCCCGAATGAGATCAGCGCTGTTCTTGGTACGAAAGCTGCGAAAGATCTGAAGTTCGGTGTTGAGTTGCGCTGGACGGACCTGGTGGATTGACCTATGAAAGTTTTATATTTCACCCGTGACTATACGCCTCATGATTTCCGTTTTCTCAAAGCGATTCGGGAAAACGGGGATGATGTCTGGTACATGCGGCTGGAGACCCGTAATTTTTATGAAAACCGTGCTTTGCCGGATGGCGTACAGACTGTTGACTGGGCCTTCGGGAAAGAACCGTTTGATCTGGAAAAAGATGCTGACGAGGCAATCAACGCTTTTCGTGAAGTGTTTCAAAGACTGCAGCCGGATGTGGTTCACAGCGGACCGCTGACGGACTGCTCCTGGATCGCCGCAAAAGCCGGCATCCATCCGCACACAGCGATGTCCTGGGGGTTTGACCTCGGGCGTGAGATCGAGACCCTTCCCGGTGCAAAGGATCGGGCCGCCTTTGCCCTGTCACAGGCGGACTGGTTCCTGGGTGATTGCTTTATGGAGCTTGATACAGCCGCTGAACTGGGTTATGACCGTTCCAAAGCGACTATCTTCCCCTGGGGCATTGATGTGGAGCGTTTTTCTCCCGGAGAGGGAAAGCTGCGGCCGCAGCTTTCTGATGGCGGAGATTTCCTGATCCTTTCCCTGCGGACCATGGAACCGAATTATGACGTGGAAACGGTCGTTCGGGCATTTCTGTCAGCAGCCAGGGAAGAACCGGGCATGCGGCTGGCGCTGCTTGGAGACGGCAGTCAGATGCCTGTGCTGAAGGAAATCGCAGCAAAAGATGCCAACGGAAGCAAGATCAGTTTTTTGGGCAGGCAGCCCAATGATTTGCTGGTCGACTACTACCGTTCCTGTGACCTTTATGTCAGCGCTTCGATCGTTGACGGTTCCTCGGTTTCCCTCCTGGAAGCCATGGGAACCGGGATCCCGGCGCTGATGTCTTCTATTCCGGGAAACCTGGAGTGGGTGACGGACGGTAAAAACGGGTTGCTGTTCCCCACGCGGGACATCCGGACACTTTCCGAAAAGATGCTTTTCTGTGCCCGAAACAGAGGGCAAATCAGTCAATTTGCTGAAGCCGCCAGAAGGCTGATCGAAGAAAAAGCAGACTGGAACAAAAACAAGCAGAAGATACATATCGCATACGAAAAGGCGCTGAAAGCATGAAAACAGTACTGATCATACAGGCACGGATGCAGTCCAGTCGGCTGCCGGGGAAGGTGTTGCTGCCGCTGGCAGGAAAACCGATGTTGGAATGGGTGATCACCCGGGCA
Organism: Flexilinea sp.; assembly: GCA_017432685.1. Taxonomy (GTDB): domain Bacteria; phylum Chloroflexota; class Anaerolineae; order Anaerolineales; family Anaerolineaceae; genus Flexilinea. The sequence goes on from JAFRIR010000090.1 coordinate 27,108, forward strand.
AAACACGCCCAGGTGATCGACAGCTGCATGGTTGCGACGACCGTGGACGCAGCGGATGACCCGATTGAGCACTGGTGCACAGAAAATAAAGTGCCCGTTTACAGGGGATCACAGTTTGATGTTCTTGATCGTTATTACCATGCAGCAGAGCTTGCCGGTGCGGATGTGATCATCCGTGTTACAGCGGATTGTCCGCTGATCGACCCCGCGCTGATCGATCGTCTGTTTGCCTTCTATATGAAGGAACAGGCTGATTTTGCCGCGAACCGCCTGCCGCCTCCCTGGCGCCGGACCTATCCGATTGGGCTGGACGCGGAGATCGTTTCGATGGATATGCTGACAAAGGCCTGGAAAAATGCGGAAGAAAAATATGAGCGGGAGCATGTGATGCCCTGGTTCTATGATACACCGGGCCGCTGCAAGGTCTCGATCCTTGATAATCCGGAAGATTATGGGATGCATCGCTGGACGGTGGACACGCCGGAGGATTATGCCATGATGCAGGCGCTGTTTGAAAAGCTGCCGGATCCGCTGACCGTCTCCTGGACAGATGTGCTGGAAGTCATTCGTGAAAATCCGGAACTGGAAATGATCAACGCGTCTTCCCATGCCAAGGAAATGAAGGTTGTCGACACCAGAAGTTGAGACAGGTGAAAACACATGAGTTTGATCACGATTTTTATCACGCCAAAGGGTTTTGACCGGGATCATATTGCCCTGATCCAGCGCAACGCGATCCGTTCATGGAAAGCTTTGGGTGAGGATGTGGACATCCTCCTGATCGGGGATGACCCGGGCGTGGAGGAAAACGCGAAAGCTCTCGGGGTGAGCCACATCCGGGACGTAAAACGCAATACATCCGGGACGCCCATGCTGGATGATATCTTTCGTCTCGCCCGGGAGAATTCTGATTCTCCTTTGCTGGCTTATGTCAACGCGGATATCATCCTGAAGCAGGATTTTGTGGAGATTTCCCGGAAGGTTTTGGAACAGGAAAAGAAATTCCTGCTGGTCGGTCAGCGCTGGGATCTGGATGTGCAGGTGGATCTGGAATTTGCACCGGGATGGGAGACGGGATTTGACAAAGACCTTGCGGCGAGAGGACGCAGACATCCGGCGGGCGGCAGTGATTATTTCGTATATCCGCGTGATATCTTCACTTCGATCCCTCCCTTTGCCATCGGGCGCAGCGGATGGGACAATTGGATGTTTTATGAAGCCCGGGTGAAGGGTTGGAAGCTCATCAACTGTTCCAAAGCCATCAACATTATCCATCAGGATCATGATTATGCCCATCTTCCGAACGGACTGCCTCATTACCGACAGCCGGAATCAGCGGAGAACGTCAAAGCTGCCGGCGGAAAACGCACGATCTTCACTCTGCTGGACTGTGATTATGAGCTGGATGAAAACGGGTCCCTGCACCGGGCTCCCATGAACAAAAAGAAGCTGCTGCGGGAGATGGAGATCTTCCCGCTGGTCACATTGAAATCCAAAACGCTGGGGGATGCATCATTTGCACTGTTTCATCCCAAAAAGGCTTATGCTGAATTCAGAAACAAAGGTAACAGGTGACGCATCACGGAATACAGCCCTGCTGTGTTGGCTCCGCAACATCAGCAGAACAGTTTTCGTGTGCTCCGTTCTGAATAATTACAACAGGAGTTAATCATGACAAGGATCGGACAAAATCCTGCAAAATTCGTTAAAGAAGTAGCCAAACCGGCCCGCGTCACGGTGGCAGTGCTGAATTACATCCCGTTTCTCAGCGGATTTTATGCGGAAATGGATGGCGTGCTGAAGGCCTGCCTGAACTCGATCTATCAGACGCAGTTGGACGAGGATTTTGATGTGCTTGTTTTCGATAACGGCAGCTGTGACGAGATCAAGCAGTTTCTGCTGAAGGAGCAGGCAGAAGGACGCATCCAATATCTGTTCCTGTCTGAAAAAAATCTTGGCAAAGGCGGCGCCTGGAACATCATTTTTGACGGCGCTCCGGGTGAGGTCATCGCCTATACCGACAATGACTGTCTCTTTACGCCGGATTGGCTTGAGAAATCTCTGCGGATCCTGGAAACCTATCCCAATGTCGGCATGGTCACAGCCCGTCCCTTCCGTACGAATACTGACCTTTATACTGCCACACTGGATTGGGCGGATTCAAATGCAGATGTGACTCATGAGCAGGGAGACCTGATCCCCTTCGAGGTGTTCCGGGAGTTTGACCTGAGCCTTGGCCAGTCGGAAGAGGAAATCGCGGCGCATTATGCGGAAACCACCGATCACCGGCTGACCTATAACGGTGTGAAGGCCATGGTTGGGGCATCTCACTGGCAGTTCACGGCTTATAAAAGCCGTTTGCGGGAATTCCTTCCCTTCCGTATGGACCGGCCGATGGGACAGGTTCGTCAGCTGGATACGCGGATCAATGAAAAAGGTTACCTGCGGCTGATGACGGAAACGCCCTGTGCCATGAACATGAGCAACACGCTTGACAGTTCACTGAAGACAGCGGAACATGCGGAGGTAAAGAAAAAGACACTGGCGGATGTGCCGGTTGTCAAAAAAGTCCTGCTCGGGCTATATAACCGCATCTTCCACCTTTACTACGACAACAGAGGGTGAAAAATGAGAAATCAGAAATAAGAAATAAGAAATCAATCGGGTAAGATGAAACTGCAATAAAAAATTGATGTCACATGTTCATTCATGTTTCTACTTCCCCATTTCTAATTCCTACATCCTACATCCTAATCCTGCTCCTCATTTCTCATTTCTCATTTCTCATTCCTAATTCCTAATTCCTTACTCCTTACTCCTTACTCCTTCAGAAACCTGATCCACTTCTCCGGGAGCCGCGGATCATCACTGGAAAGACCCAACGCATTCGCTTTGACAATTTCAGAAAAAAAGCCCAGGGTTTCTGTGTCCTGACTGAGATTTAAATCAGAAAAATACCCCTGTATCGGCCAGCCCTTCTGATAGAACTGCCACAGGTCATATATCCTGTCAACCAGTGTATGTGTCCGCTCCTGCGGAGAAACGAAGTTCAACCGGTCTGAAAGCATCATCAGCGGTTTACGCTCTTCTCTGAAAATGTTTTGAATGCCGTTGTAAGCTGTTTCATCGGTACTGATGCCGAAAAAATCGGCTTCCGAGTCCTGCAGCGGATTTCTGCGAAAGGACTGAAACAGTCCGCCGATCCTGCCGCTGTTTTTCCCGAAAGCCGGAGACAGAAGGACTGTCCCGACTTTGACGGATTCGGAAAGAGAGCGGATATATTTCCGGATGTCATTTTGGATCTCTACCTCGGCTTTCATCTCTCTGTCGGAGGTATAGGCGGATTCGGAACAGCACAGCCCTACATATCCCGTATAAGGTACGAATGCGTTGGCCAGGTGGGTGACAAAATTGAATTTTTCCGCAACAAAGAATTCTTTTTTCCTGCCGTGTTCCAGGTTCTGCCATTGCGGGATGACAGCCGTGTTGAAGATGACGATGGATTCCATGTTCTGCGAGCGGATGCGGGAGAGCAGTGCACGGGTGGATTCGATCAGGGATTCTTCATAATTGTTTTTCAGCGGTTCAAAGTTCGCCCAGTCCAGCGTGACGGAAAGGCTGCGAATGGAACGCTCACGAAGCTGGTAAAGGAGCGGACTGTTCCCCCGGTCCAGTGCAAAACCCTGCGGCATGGCAAGCCCCCACAGGAACCCGGACGGAAAGTTGTATGAGACGGAATAAACATTCATTTCACGGTATCCATCAGGGTCAGCAGATCATCCGGCAGGGAAACAGTTTTTTCAAGCTCCAGAGTCGTCTTTGTCAGTACCAGGGCAGTCCGGGGGTAGCTGATCGTTTCCCTTCCGATAAAGCTGTTTTCCGGGACAAGCCGGAAGGTCGTGTATTGGCTGTTGGCGTCGTCGATCTGTCCGCTCAGTGACTGGACAAAATTCAGACAGATTGCAGCTTCATCTCCTTCACACTCTCCCTTCGAAAGGAAGACCGCTGATGATTGGGCAATATCTCCGAAATCGGAAAAACAGCTGAAGCTGAATTTCACAGCCTGGTCCGTACGGCTGAGCAGTGCGTAGGTCAGGTTCAGACTGTTTTCCTCACGCTGCAGCTGAGCGGAAATTATTTCACTCGTCTCCGGACGCCGGACTGCTGAAAGAATTTCGTATATATTTGAATTGTCGTCGACATGATACCAGGTATCAGAGATGTAGTGTGTCAGGTAATTGGCGAACTGTTCCGTATCGATCAAATCGCGGGGTGCATCATCCGTGAATTGATAATCCAGCTCGTAGCTTTCATGGATCCAGCCCGCTCCCCGCAGCAGGTCTGCACTGCATTGGGCGAGGTCTTCCAGGACGCTTTCCACTTCCGGTGGTTGTTCTTTTTCGAGCGGATAGTGGCTGGTGTAAGGCAGTTTGATTTGCTGTTCAGCGGCAGATTTGCTTTGTGCCTCTGCCATTGGCGCCGGAGTCCAGTACAGACTCCATGGTCCCTCTTTGCGGTATTCAATGGCATCGATCCCGACGGATATGGCGTTCAGCGGGAAGGAGATGTCTTCAAAAAAAATGTCGCAGGCGAAATCTTCGCTGACCGGGTCGATACCGCAGCTCACGGCAGGCTGATGCGTGCCGATGAGTCCGCTGAAGGTGAAAGAAATGTCGGTGATCTCTGTTGCCCCGCTGTCAATGTTCACCCGGATTCTGTCATCCTCCGGCAGCACGTCCACGTGTGTGACCTTCAGCTGAAGGTCATCCTCGTGCAGCAGTTCAATCTCCTCATCGCTGCCAAGAGGGATGACAGCCTTCCGTGCCGGCTCGAAAGAGCGGATTGCATAGGCGTGATCCATCGAGATCATAAGCGGGGCATCGGAGGTGACGGGAGAGAAGACATAAGCGTGAGCGGGGGAATATTCGCTGTCATCAGACAGGTTGAACCCGTAGAGGTTGCCACGGGTAACGGCGAAACGTTTCCCGTCGGCTGTGTCATTGATCGTGATCCAGCCGAATTTCGACAACAGTTCATCTGCCCGTTCCATCCGGACCGCCGGCTGCAGCATGGTAGCCTCAACGGTTTGGGCTGTAGAGGCAAGTGTGAATTCGAGCCCGTTGTGTATGTCGCTGAGACGCTCTCCCGAGCCGGAGAGAGCAGCGGGAGCGGTGCTCAGGATCACGGCTTTGGTGAAACCTTCCGCGAGGGGCTGGGTATCAAACGGGATCTGGTTGAAATTAAAATAGAAAGCCTGCGGCGCTACATCTGTTTTGAAGGTCATCAGGCCGCCGAGGATCAGCCGGCTGTTGAATTCGAGCAAACTGTAACGGGAGGCGGAAGAGGGCGTCAGAAAGGTCCCGTCATCTGTTACCAGTTCCGCAACCGGAAGGTAGGACCCATAGAGCCTGTATTCATCCGTGATTTTTGTGCGCCAGTCTTCGCCCAGGTCGGAAATGAAAAACCGGACCAGGATCTGCTCCGACTCAACAACAATGCTGCTGATTTCAACGTTCAGTTTTTCTCCGGAAGCGGTGAGCGCCTCTTCCCGGAAGGCATTTTCCAGATAAAACAATGGGGAGACGCTCCCCATTGTCGTGATGTCATCTGATTGTCCAATGGCTGCCCCGCTGATGATGAGCAGAAGCAGAAGCAAAACGCCGAAAAACTGCCGCATCTCAGCTCTTACGGGCTTTCAGGCTTTCTGCGTTGACCAGGTTGCCCTTGAGGACTGCTTCGTCATCGCAGACAGCCTTGACGATCGAGACGATGCGTTCGCTCATCTCTTTGCGTGTCTCGTTGGTGTTGGAGCCGATGTGCGGAGTGAGCACAACATTGGGCAGCTCAAGCAGTTCCGGGTCAACTTCGCTGTTGTTCGGGAACACGTCCAGCCCGGCAGCGAAGAGTTTCCCGGTTTTCAGGAAGCGGACAAGTTGTTTCTGATCGATGATCTCGCCCCGGGCGGTGTTGATCAAAATCGAGCCGGCTTTCATGCGCAGAAAAGCCTTTTCATTGAACATTCCGCGGGTCTCTTCGGTCAGCGGGCAGTTGATGGATACCACATCGGAAACAGCAAGCAAATCATGGAAATAAAGAAACCGCCGGGACTGTTCCAGTCCGATGGGCAGCTGCCGCCGCTGGGTGTAGACGATTTTCATGTTCAGCGCCGTGGAAGCAAGTTTTGCCAGACGGGAACCGATGTTGCCCATGCCGACGATCCCCAGTGTTTTGCCGTGGAGCGAGACGCCCGGATTTTTCCCGATCGCGAAATAACTTTCCAGGTTCCGGCTGTCCGAGCGCATCCGGTAATTCAGCTCACTGACCCGGCGGGCTGCGCTCAGCATCAGTGTGAACGCAAGTTCGGCAGTGGCCGCTGCGGTGGTGTCGGGAATGTTGTAGACCGGGATCTGCAGTGCGGAGGCTGCCCGAACGTCGATGTCGTCATATCCGGCTCCGTTCACCATGATCACCTTCAGTTTGAGCGCTTTGGCGATCAGTTCGGAATTGACCGGGCCGGTCGCGATGATCCCTTCCGTGTTGGGCAGGATGTCGGCATAAAGGCTGGCGCTTTCCTCATCGGAGAGGCTGTCAAGATAGACCAGTTTGAACTCCGGTTCAAGCGCTGAGAAGTCCTCGTTCGGGACCTTTTTCACGACAATGATATAACGTTCTGACATGTTCCCCCGCTCTGTTTTGTGCTGCGGTCAGTTTTGTGACGCGCTGAACCCCAGTGCGTTGATGGCGCTGATGACCGCGCTCATGTCGGCGTTTTCATGGGTGATGACGGCTTTCCCGGATTCGAGATCTACATCGGCGCTCTTGACGTTTTCAACGGCTTCGGATGCTTTTTTCACTCGCATCACGCAATGCGGGCAGTGCATTCCCTCAACTTTGATTTCCGTTATCATGAGTGTTATCCTCCTTGCGTTTTTCTGTAATTATAATGTTTCCGTGAAGTGTGCCGGGAAAGTGGTGAGCGGTGAATCAGCAGCAATTCCGTGTCATGTAGTTTTGTCTGATTAAAATAAAAACCTACCCGGCTTGTTCCTTCCGGATACTGTTTCACTGATCAATTGTTTTGGCCGTCTCCCTATCAGGAGGCTCAGCGCTGTCGACTGCCTGTCCTGAAATGCTCAGAAGCGGCGGGGACCGCTGAGGCTCACAAGGAAGAACCCGATCACCAGCAGCCAGTAGTTATATTCGGATGCCATGTGAATATAAGTGAAATGGCTGATGATGCCGAGAATTCCGATAAAGAAACCGCAGATCCATCCAAGATTCATGAAGTACCTTCCTGCACAAAGTATAATCTATTCAATGCAAGGAGCATGCCAAACAACAAACGAGGGTCGGGTCCCTCTTGTGTTCATATTTATTTGTTCGTTCCCGGAATTTTGGTAACCGCGTATTATAATTGCTTTGCTGTTCAAATTTTATTGAAAGCAAAGGATGGAAACATGTTATCTCTCGACAAAGTCTTCAACGCACAGTTGGTTCTCAAAAACATCATCCGGGAAACGAGCCTGGTCCGGGCTTACGGTATTGCCCCCGAATGTGAACTGTATCTCAAACCGGAAAATCTCCAGATCACGGGTTCCTTCAAGGTCCGCGGTTCTGCTTATAAAATTGCGATGCTCTCCAAAGAAGAGCGGAAGAAGGGCGTCATCGCCTGTTCGGCCGGCAACCACGCGCAGGGTGTGGCTCTGGCTGCTACCAAAAACGGCATCAAATCCCTGATATGCCTGCCGGACAGCGCTCCCATCTCCAAAGTGGAAGCCACCAAGGGCTTCGGGGCGGAGGTCTGCCTGGTGGAAGGGGTCTATGATGATGCCTATCGCAAAGCGCTGGAGCTCCGCGACAGTGAAGGCTATACCTTTGTCCATCCCTTTGACGATGAAAATGTCATCGCCGGTCAGGGCACGATCGCGCTGGAAATTTATCATGACCTCGACAACATCGACGCCATCATCGTCCCGGTGGGCGGCGGTGGATTGATCTCCGGGATCGCTTACACTGTCAAGCAGATCCGTCCTTCGGTGAAGGTCTACGGTGTACAGGCTGCCGGTGCGCCGAGCATGTATAACTCTGTTCATGATCACAAGATCGAATGCCTCGATTCCGTTTCGACCATCGCCGATGGCATCGCGGTCAAGCAGCCGGGCGAAAACACCTATGACCTGGTGAGCAAATATGTGGATGACATCGCGCTCGTCAGTGACGATGAGGTTGCTTCCGCCATCCTGGCGCTCATCGAAAAGCAGAAGATGATCGCGGAAGGCGCCGGTGCGGTTTCCGTGGCGGCGGTGATGTTTGACAAGTTCAACCTGAAGGGGAAACGCGTCGTCTCCATCGTCTCCGGCGGCAACATTGATGTGACCAGCCTCTCCCGTGTGATTGATCGGGGCTTACGCAAATCCGGACGTTCCACCAGCCTGCTCATCGAGCTCATCGACAAGCCCGGCCAGCTCAAGGATATCTCCCGCATCATCGCCGACTGCGGCGGCAATGTGACCGGTGTGCATTATGAAAAAGGCGAGACCGAGAGCATCAACGGCTGCTTCCTGCGAATCGAGATGGAGACCCGGGATTATAACCATGTCATGCAGATCACCGAATCGCTCAAAGCCGAGGGCTTCAAGATCGTTTAAGATCTTTCGGTTATGGTATAAAACTACCCCAATCCTTCCAGCTGACATAAGCTGTATTGTTGATCGTCATGCTGTCCCCGCCAAGATAGAAAACAGCATTCCTGGCATTTTCATCCTGACGGAGTTCCAGATATTTCCTGGTATTGGAAGAAAGTTTTGATTCCGGCTCGTTTGCACTTTTGATCTCAATGGCAAAAGTATGTTTCCAATCCGCAATGGTATCCACTTCAAAACCGTTTTTATCACGGAAAAAGGTTAAATTCGGCTTTCTCCCCTGATTCATTCGCTGTTTCATTAACTCGCTGACAGCAAAAGTCTCTACAACGGCGCCCTTATGTCGGCTGAGAAGCAGATCTTCGACACTTTCCAGCCGCAGCAGATGACAAAGAAGTCCTGTATCAACGAAATACAGTTTTGGAGTTTTTACCACAGTTTTTCCGAGATTATTTGAGTCCGGTTCAAGGAAGTGGATAATAAATGAGGTTTCCAGAATCGAAAGCCAGGATGCAATTGTAGGAGAGGAAACACCCACATCTCTGGCGATACTTTCTTTTGAGAGAAGCTGCCCGCTGTGAACAGCACAGACCTGAATAAATTTCCGAAATGTAGAAAGGTTGTCAGGTTTTACCAGTTCTTTCACATCCCGGTCCAGATAGGTATCAATGTAACTTTCAAACCAGTCATGAGGGATAAAATGTTTCTCCGGATCATAAAGCGGCGGATACTCCCCTTTAAAAATCAGAGGATAAGGTCTTTCCGGGAGCAAAGCGGCATTTGTCAGTTCGCAGATTGAAAATGGCAGAAGATTCAGGAAAGCAGCTCTCCCTGACATACTTTCCGTCATGTTTTTTTTCAATCGGAACTGGCTTGATCCGGTCAGAATAAATTTTCCCGGTGTCCATTTTGTCTGATCAACATGATACTTCAGCGCTTCAAAAATATCAGGGACTTTTTGTGCTTCATCAATGATGGCTCCGTTGGGAAATGCGCTGATAAAATCAATGGGATTTGCGGATGCGAGTTCGCGCATGTTTTTGTCATCAAAGGTAATATAGCGTTTGTCGGGGAAGCTGTGCTGTGCAAGCGTTGTCTTTCCGCTTTGCCGCGGTCCGGTTATTCCTACAACCGGAAATTGAGAGGCTAATCGCAGAAGGGTGGATTCGGCTGCTCTGTTGATCATATGCACCTCCGGAAAATATAAAGTTAAACCTCAGATAATCTAAAGTATAACATGCGGATAACCAAAAGTCAACATACAGGAAAATCGAAAGTGCTGTAGTTCACGGCTCCGGCCTCTGGATGCTGCATGAAATTGTAACGATGGAGAACATATAAACTTTGTTATCACCTTATAATAATTGGAAATATCTATTAAAAAGCACGAATTGGTATAAAAGTTGCTATAATATTAAACTGTATTTATAATGCCTGTTAAGCGGCTGTGAGGGGCTGCTGCAGGATAGATATAGCGTACGGTTCCGAAAATCGTACGAACATCTGACCGGAAAGAGATTCGGCTGAACCGGAGATGACGCAGAACCGGAGAGTGAACAGTTCTGATCGATCATCCATCCTGAGCCGGATAAGGAGAGAACCAAGATGAGAATTTCACGTTCGCTGTTGTTTGCTATTTTGCTGCTTGCGGCGCTGACTGCTGTATTCGGCTCCGCCATCGCTTCGGGTTCTGATACTGAAGACGTTTATTACACCGTTGACTTTTATTATGGCGACAGCGGGGAATATCACCTTCCCGGTGGAGAAAGCATCCTGCTTTCTGAACTGTTTGAAAAGCTGGGTGTTGACAGAAATGTGGAGAAAATCAGTAAAATTGATTTCAGCAATCAATCTCTTATTTCAATAGACCATGTATTATCTGATTATGAATTGGTATCCAATGGTCCTTTTTCAACCATAGAGCATTTGACATTTTACATGGAAAATGGAGAAAAAATTGAAATCACTGTCAAAGATGCAGGATATAAGTATGGTGGAGGTATAGGTACAGGAAATTGTTATTGGTGGATTGATACAGAAGGCGTGCTTACGATCCGTCCTAATAATAGTGGCGGCTATCAAGATGGAGATCCCGATTCCGGTACTGCTTATCTTACAAAACGTAATGGAAATAATTATACAAATCAAAATAGCTGGCCATGGCATCAATATCGAAATGAAATCACCAAAGTTCAGGTTTATGGAAAAGTAATTGTTCAGGAGTATATCCAACTTGCATATATGTTTGCCGATTGTCCTAACCTTGAGGAAGTTGACCTCAGAAGGTTGGATACTACCAATGCCATTTCATTTAAGGGAATGTTTCAAAATTGCACTTCTCTTACGAACCTTGACCTTAGCGCCTTTACCAATGAGAATCACGTTTATGAAATGCAGGATATGTTTGCGGGCTGCTCCAAACTTGAATCGGTTACTTTGAATAATGTAAACTTCAAAACCCGCGAATCCAATCCGGATCAATATGGGAATATTAATTCCGGCAGTGTCCAGATGCAGCGTATGTTCCAGGGCTGTACAAGCCTGAAAACCGTGGATATGTCCAATATTACGATCTACGGACGAGATAACTGGACGCAGCTGCAAGGTATGTTTGCCGGACTTACCAGTCTCGAAAAGGTTGATCTTTCCAAAATGCAAATTCCCAATGTTCGTACAGTCAAAGATATGTTTCAGGGCTGTACCGGACTGAAAACATTGAAGCTGAACGAATTTGACATGTCTGGTATCAGCGAAGATGGAAAATACTACGGTGAAAACGGAACTTCTAAGCCTTTTGATCCCAGCGCCCGGGTATGGGGTGCGGAAAGTCTGACTGCTCTTGAAACCCTTGAAGCTGAAAACTCAAAAATCTGGATGGTCAAGGCAAATACGAAAAAAACCGGTGATAAGCAATATTGGAATGCGGAAGGTGAGAACCGGGGTGGAAATATACCCTACCTCATGAGCAGTGAAAATGACGGCAGTGATATCAGCATATGGTTCACTCCGGATGTTGGTGCTGAGAAAGCTCCGGATAACAGCGGGATTCAGTATAGCGAGGAAAAAAGGGCAATCCTGCTGAACAAACGTGAGTGGATCGACCTGCTGACGGACCGCTGGCAGATCACGAACGAAAGCCAGAACTTTGACAGTACAAAAGAAGGTCCCGATTGGAGAACGAACCCCAACGTAGCGGCAAATATCGGCGGGACAAGCCCTGCGGGGAAGATCGATATTTACGAAAATTCGACTGAGGGTCATACGAATACCAATGGCGCGGGGTTCCTGGCCCCGGGTGTTTATGAAAAAGCATCTGGTGAGAAAAACAGTTATTTCACCAATATTCCGGATACAGATTATCGGATCGTAAATCTTGGTGGAGCTTTGCCGATAATAAAAATTAATGATGTCAATTATGAAAATACGCAGAATTACGGAGATTTGATAATAACAAAGAATGGTGAAGCATACCAAATCAAAACGAAAAATATGGCTGCTTCTTTATTGGAAGAAGATAAATATGAAGTTTTGAATGCCGCTGACAATACAGATCTGAATATCCAAATCATCTATGAAGATGCTGTACAGGATATTACCGGTGTGCATAATAAAAATCTGATCCTGACGATCGAATCGATTACGTTTACCAATCAGGTAAATATCCCGTCTGATCCAGGAGATAATCGAAGACCGAAGGATTCGAACAATTATGTGACTGATCAATGGTACAGGGATCTGTTCAGCATCAGTGCAAACGGAATTGAATTCCGTGATTATCTGTATAACGCAGATGGAGCAAGAGCGCTGAGCAATGGATCGGGTTCGGAAGTAAAATTCAAAATCGAAGTTGATGACCCAGCAGAAAACAGTACGATTCTGTTTTATCTGGATGATCTTGATGTTCCCGCGAAACAGGATTGGATCCTGGATCAAGACGATGCCAGTAATGACTGGCTGCCATGGGATCAATGGACGTTGAATGAAGAAACACAAAAATATACTGGTTACGGTGTTACCTACGGTCCCGGAAGCGAAGGTATTATCCTTGGGGAAGGGAATCATTTGGATACCATTACCTTTGCAACTCATACCGGATTGGAACTCGTTAGCAGCACCACATCTGCACCTCATTCAGCTGATCCGACGATTGATGGTTCCGATGAAAAGAATTATGTCCTGGCAACCGGTTCCGATCAGACAACACCCTGGTCCGCATTTTATGTCAGCGCGGAAGCCTCGGGCGCTGAATACACCTGGACGAATGGAATCGGCTGTACAACTTATCTTTTGAAATCTATGCCGTCGGGAAGCACAAAAATAAAGGTTGTCAAAGACTGGCAGGATAATGATAATCAGGATGGGATACGTCCGGATTCTGTCAAGATCAATCTGCTTTATCAAAATGCACAGGAAGAATATTTAAAAACCGGCAGAGATCTGGCGCTGACTTCAGATAACGATTGGTCCGGTAAATTTTATATTTGGAGCGATATCAGCGCAAATTATTCTGTCAGCGAAGACTCGGTTGCTGCATATGATTTGCCTGTGATTACAGAAGCAGACTATGAAAATAGTGATATTTATAAAACATTCACCGTAACAAATACTCATATACCTGAAACAATCTCTGTTTCGGGATATAAAAAATGGATCCATGATGGTAACGAAGGAGTCAAACCTTCTTCGGTTACTGTCCGACTGCTGGCAGATGGAGATGATACCGACAAGTCTAAGACCGTAACGGAAGCAGACGATTGGAAGTGGACTTTCACAGATTTGCCAAAATTTGAAGGTGGAGAAGAGATCCAATATTCGGTTAAAGAAGATCCGGTTGAGGACTATTTCATCAGTGTGTTGGATGAAGACCTGGGCATGATTGAAAACACCTACGGAAAGGGAATGACATCCGTAACTGTGACCAAACATTGGGAGGATAATGATAATCAAGATGGCATTCGCCCTGAGGTCATACTGGTTCAGCTTTTAGCCAACGGTGTGGATGCCGGAAAAAATCCGCTTACTTTATCCGCAGACGAAAATGAATGGACAGGGGTCTTTTTTCCGCTGCCTGTCTATGATGAAGAGAATAAAAAGATAGAATACAGCGTAAAAGAAATTTACGATGGGCATTATGTGAATGGTGATTCCAAAACAGGATATGAGGATACCTACAAATTATCAGAAGATGGATATTCATGGGAGATCACAAATACGCATATTCCGGAAACTTTTGATATGGAAGGACACAAAAAATGGGAAGGTGATACACCTGAGACCCTTCCGGAATCGGTTACTATCCATTTGCATAATGAAGAAGGACTGGTTGAATCTCTTGAGATTTTTGCAAAAGATAACTGGACAGGCGTTTTCAAGAATCTGCCGCGATTCAAAGACGGGGAGAAAATCCAATATTACGTTCACGAAGCGGAAAGTTTTGACAATTACAAAGTTTCTAAGACCGGAAATATCATTACCAATACTTATGATCCCGGAAAAACGAGTGTCTATGTGATTAAAGAATGGCGTGATGATCATAACCGTGACGGAAAACGTCCGGAGAGTGTTACCGTTGAACTGCTTGCCAACGGCAAGTATCAGGATTCATGGGAGCTCACGGAAGGGCACTGGGATCACTTATTTGAAGATCTTCCGATCCTGGATGAAAATGAAGAAAGAATTACCTATTCGATCCGGGAAAAGACCTATGACAGCAATTATACAAGCGTTGTTTCCGAAAATGCTCCACATAACTTCTCGATTATCAATACCTATACACCGGAAACGGTTACTGTCAGCGGACAGAAGACCTGGATCGGTTTTCCGAATGATTTTGAATATCCTGAAAAAATTGTTATACGGCTGCATGCAGATGGAAAAGAAGTTGATGAGGTAGAAGTTACGGCAGAGAATAATTGGAAGTATTCATTTGAACCTCGGCCGAAATACCTGGAGCATGCAGAAGGGCAGCTGATCCAGTACACGATCACAGAAGATTCTTTTGATGATAATAAAACTGAAATTGAAAATATCGAAGTTGAATATGACGGATATAATGTGACGAACATCTATGATCCGGGACATACAGGGTTTTCTGTTACAAAACGCTGGAGTGACGGTAACAATAAGGACGGGATCCGCCCCGACTCGATCCATGTTCAGGTTTATGCTGATGATGAACCGTACTCCGGAGTTGTTGAAGCTTACCGTGAACCGGTTGAGCTGAATGCGTCAGGAAAGTGGTTCTATCAATTCAACGGATTGGATATTTATGATGCAAGCGGTAAGCGGATCAGCTACTCGATCCAGGAAGTGAAAGAAGGCGTAATCACCGGAAAGGATGAACCCGGTGCTTATCATTCTGACGTTCAGGGAAACAGCAAACGCGGATTTCTGATCATCAATACCCATACACCGGATACAGTCAACGTTTCTGCCCGAAAGATTTGGGAAGGTACGGTATCGGAGGGATCACAACCGGAAACAGTTACTGTGCTCCTGATCGCTGATGGGAATACTGTCGGCGATCCCCAAATAATCTCAGAAGATACAGACTGGACAGCTGTCTGGGAACGTTTGCCGAAATATCGGTATGGTACGACAACCCCGATCGAATATTCGGTGAAAGAGTCAGAAGTACCGGATGGTTATCAGGTGAGTTATGATGGGTCTGTGGAAAAAGGATTCACGATAACGAATCAATATCAATCAGATGACCCGGATCCGGATCCAGATCCCGACCCTGATCCGACTTCCCGGGAATGGTTCCTCCTGGACATTGAACTGCCGCAGACGGGCATCACGACCGCGGGAGGCTTCCTGCGGAGCAGCAAGCCTGCTTCCGTGAATTACCGCCCGGTGAACATGGAACTGCAGATTCCGAGTCTGAACCTCCGCAGTGAAATCGTGACGGTCCCGCGCACGGAAGACGGATATGCCGTGGAGTGGCTGGGAATGGACACCGGCCTGCTGGAAGGGACGTCACTGCCCGGTGAGGGCGTTTCCGTGATCGCAGCTCACAACACGCTCAACGCGGAGGAATACGGACCCTTTGCCTCGATCCAGTTGCTGCGGAAGGGCGACCGCTTTTTCGTCAGCACAGACAAAGACCTGCTGATCTATGAAGTCTATGCCAACGAGAAGATCGGTGCCCGTGACGGAGAGCGCCTCGCGAAGATCGCGGGAAGCTATGAGAACACGCTCACGCTGCTGACCTGCGAAGACGAACGTCCGGAAGGCGGCTATGCCTCCCGACGGATCGTGGCAGCCAAAGAGGTTCGATAATAGGTGGTAGGCTTCGGAGATTAAGAATTAAGAGTTAAGAGTTAATGACATGTCTATACACTACTGAGAGGAAAATGGGTTGCAATCCTCCGAAAAACACAGTGGAGCTTCAGAGAATTTATTCTCTGAAGCTCTTTGGAAAAGTAAAAATCATTTAATGGTCACTTGAGTCAAAGTGACCTTTTTTGATTTATCATTGAGCGAAGCTTCTGCACTGAATCTGACTTGTACGAAGCACATATCTTGGTTTAGAACAAGTTACTTTAACTCATTTGCCGTGGAATGGATATTATTCAGCACTTTCTTAACTCTTAATTCTTAACTCTTAATTCCTGTTCCTGCTACCTGATACCAGCAACCTAATCTCCTATTCCCTATTCCCTGACTTTGATAGCTTTTGACAGCCCGGTGCGGGTATAATAGGTACCGATGGACGGGATGAAGAAGTTTTATCAAATGACGATCGAGGAGCGGCGGGAGACGATTCGGGAAGAATCCGGGCTCTCTGCGCAGGCTCTCGCTGCCCTTTGCGGTGTGAATGGTCTGAGCGAGGAAACCGCCGACCGGATGATCGAAAACGTCATCGGCCGTTATTGCCTGCCCATCGGCATTGCCCGGAATTTCATCATAAACGGAAAGCCTTATCTCATTCCCATGGTGATCGAAGAGCCCTCCGTGGTGGCAGCTGCCTCGAACGGGGCACGGATCGCTGCGGCCGGCGGCGGGTTCACTGCGGAAGCCGACGCGCCGCGCATGATCGGCCAGCTGCAGATCCTCAACATCCCGGATCCGGAACTGGCGAAAGCCGCATTGGAAACCAAAAAAGACGACCTGCTCAAACTGGCAGCGGAAAGCTGCCCCCGGCTGATCGAGCGGGGCGGCGGTCCGGTGAATCTTGAATTTCGTGTATTGAATGAAACGGCTGCCGGGCCGATGCTCATCCTGCATCTGACCATGGATGTGCGCGACGTGATGGGCGCCAACCTGATCGATACCGCCCTCGAAGCGATTGCACCGAAGGTTGAAGCCATCAGCGGCGGTACCGTCCGTCTGCGCATTCTCAGCAACCTCGCAGACCAAAGGCTTGCAAGGGCGCGCTGTTCCGTCCCGGTGTCGGCGCTCGCGTTCAAAAATTATGATGGTGAAACGGTCCGTGATCGGATGCTGGAAGCGGCAGCCTTTGCTGAAGCCGACCCTTACCGGGCGGTCACCCATAACAAGGGCATTATGAACGGCATTGATGCTGTGGCCCTGGCCACCGGCAACGATTGGCGGGCGGTGGAAGCCGGTGCCCATGGCTGGGCTGGCATGGAGCACACGGAGACTGAACCGATGCTGCCGCGAAGCCGGCACAGAGGGGCGGAATCCAGTGGTGCGGCGATCCATCCCCTGTCTCACTGGACGGTCGACCCGGAGAACGGAAATCTGAACGGGTTTATCGAACTGCCCCTGGCGGTCGGGATCGCGGGAGGGGCTACGCACGTGCATCCGGGCGCTGCGGCAGCGCTGGAACTGATGGCCGTGCAAAGTGCGCAGGAACTGGCCGGCGTCATCGCTTCCGTCGGACTGGCTCAAAACCTGGCAGCGCTGAAAGCGCTCTCAACAGAAGGAATACAACGCGGGCACATGAGCCTGCATGCAAAACAAATGGCTGTGGCAGCCGGTGCGCAGGGAGAAGCCGCGGACCGCATTGCCGCCCGGATGGTCCGGGAAAACCGTGTCTCCGCTTCGTACGCGGCGGAACTGGCAGCTGAAATCAATAAGGAAACACTCCATGCATAACATGAAACACATCCTGACACCTGAAAAGCCGGTCGGTATTGTCGGTTACGGCGCTTATATTCCCCGTTACCGCATCCCCGATTCAGAAATCGGGCGGATCTGGCATGACGGTGCAAAAGGGCTGATCAAAGAAAAATCCGTTCCCGGTCTGGACGAGGACGTCATCACCATGGCGATCGAAGCCTGCCGCAATGCGATCAAGCGGGCGCAGATCGATCCGCAGGAGCTGCGGGCGGTCTGGATTGGCTCGGAGTCCCATCCTTACGCGGTGAAACCCAGTGGAACGGTGGTTTCTGAGGCGATCGGCGCCGGTCCGGCAATTTCCGCTGCCGACACCGAATTTGCCTGCAAAGCCGGGACGGAAGCCATGACCATGGCTATGGGGCTGGTGAGTTCCGGCATGGGACGCTATGCGCTGGCCTGCGGCATGGATACTGCCCAGGGACGTCCCGGCGATGTACTGGAATATACCGCCGGTGCGGGCGGTGCGGCGGTCATCATCGGACCGGCGGAGGAATCCTGCGCGAAGATCGATGGGCTTTTTTCCTTCGTGACCGATACGCCTGATTTCTGGCGCCGTCAGCATGAAAAATATCCCGAACACGGTCAGCGTTTTACCGGAGACCCGGGGTATTTCTATCACGCGAAATCTGCAGCGGAGATCTATCTGGAGGAAAGCGGAACGAAGCCTTCGGATTACCGATTCGCTGTTTTCCATCAGCCGAACCAGAAGTTCCCGCAGAAGGTTGCCAAAGACCTGGGCTTCACGACAGAGCAGATCGCGACCGGGCTGCTTTCTCCCGTAATCGGAAACACCTATTCCGGTGCGGTGCTGCTGGGAATTTCGGCGGTGCTGGATGTTGCGGAACCGGGCGACCGGATTTTCTGTACCTCCTTCGGCTCCGGCGCCGGTTCGGACGCCTTTTCCCTGACGGTCACGGAGCGGGTGAAGGATATCCGGGGACTGGCTCCCTTCACACAGACCTACATCAACCGCCGTACCGAGATCGATTATGCTACCTATGCCCGCTATCGGGGAGAATACGTACTTAAATGAGGAATTAGGAATGAGAAATGAGGAATGAGAACTGATAATGATATCGTAATTGCCGGGATCGGGCTTTATCCGGTCGGAGAACACTGGGAGATCTCCCTGCGGACCATGGGAGCCCGTGCGGTCCGTGCCGCCATCGCGGACAGCGGCGGCTTGCAGCCGCAAGGCTTGTTTGTCGGCAATGCCTTTGCTTCGATCCTCTCCCATCAGACCAATCTGGCCGCGTTGATCGCGGATGAGGCAGGACTGACCGGTGTGGAGGCCTGTTCTTTTGAGGCAGCCGGCGCTTCCGGCGGGGCAGCGGTCCGGGCTGCGTACCTGGCGGTGAAGTCCGGTTTTCTGGACTGTGCCGTGGCGCTGGGGATCGAAAAGATCACCGAAAACACCGGGACGAAGGCTGCTGAGACACAGGACCTGATGCTCAATTATGAATATGAGACCACTGCCGGGATGACCATCCCCTCCGGGGCGGCGCTGCTGGCACGGCGTTATATGGTGGAATATGGGCTTGAGCGGGATGTGCTGGACTGTATGTCGCTGAATGCATATAGTCAAGCATGCGGCAATCCGAATGCCTTTTATCATCTGCGCCTGAACGATGAAAAGCTTCTTCATCAGCCGCTTTCCAATGCGCCGCTGGGAATGTTCGACTGCGCGGCGCTCGCAGACGGAGCGGCGGCCCTGGTTATCACCCGGACTGATAAACTATACGAAAAATTTGAACATTTGCCGGTGAGGATCATCGGCAGCGCCAACGCGATCGCGCCGCTTTCCCTGCATGACCGGCGCAATCTGCTGCATTACGGAGCCTGTGCCGCCAGCGCGGAGAAGGCCTTCAAACATGCTGATATACCGCAGCGTTCAGTGGACATCTGGGAGGTTTGGGACGCTTTTTCCATTGATGCCATCCTGACGCGGGAGGCCATCGGGCTGGCTCCTTCCGGAGAGGGCTGGAAAGCGGACGGACGCTATTATTCTTCCATGGGGGGCTGTCTGGGGCGGGGCAACCCGCTGGGCGCTTCCGGCGCCTATCAGGTAGCTGAGGCTGCGCTGCAGATTCGCGGGGAGGCGGGCGCCTGTCAGATCCAAAACGTACGCACGGCTTTTGTGCAGTGCGTCGGCGGTCTCGGCGGCACGGCGGTGACACACATCCTGACGCTAAATGATGAATGAGGAATTAGAAATTAGAAATTAGGAATGAGAAATTAGGAATTAGGAATGAGAAATTAGGACTTAGGAATTAGGAATTAGAACTATTTTACATCGTTCTTCACTCTTACTTCTCATTTCTCATTTCTTATTTCTCATTTCTCATTTCTCACTTCTCACTTCTCATTTCTCATTTCTCATTTCTCATTTCTCACTTCTCACCTCTCACTTCTCACTTCTCATTTCTCACTTCTCATTTCTCATTTCTTATTTCTTATTTCTTATTTCTCATTTCTTATTTCCTATTTCTCATTTCTTATTTCTCATTTCTCACTTCTCATTTCTCACTTCTCACTTCTCATTTCTCATTTCTCATTTCTCATTTCTCATTTCTCATTTCGTTAATGAATTCCCCGAGCGGCAGCTGCGGGAAATAGTTTTCCCAGCCGGCAGCGGACAGTGTGGCTGTCAAGTCTTCCGGGGTCCATTTTGTGCCCTCCAACGCCTGTTCCAGCCGGCTGATGTCATTCACACAAAAGAAATCGCCGAAAAAGCGGGCAGCGTTCACAACGCCCTCCCGGACATCTGCCCGGAAGTCGATGGCGCCTCCTGGATGGTGGATGCGGCAGCGATGGTTGTATGCCGGTGATTCACCGTACGTCCAGCGGTCGTTCCGGTAGCGGCTCTTTGCCAGTTCCCTTATATTCTCAAAATCCTTTTCCGTAAAACTGCGTGTAGACAATTCGTTTGAGCGCGCAAAATGTCGGATAATGGCTTCCCTTAGCTCATCTGTATCGTTGAGCTGCGGCAGATACGGCCTGATGCAGGTGACCCGGCTGCGGACAGACTTCACACCTTTTGAGCGAAGTTTCTCCGGATCGGGCCGCAGTGCCCGGGAAAGAATGCTCAGGTCCGAATCAAACAGCAGCGTGCCGTGGATCACGGAACCGTGCTGATTATGATAGTAAGCATTGCCGGAAAATTTAGCCCCGTCCACGGTCAGGTCGTTGCGCCCGCTGAGCTCTGCGGGCAGCCCCAGCTCATGCAGCGCCCTGAGGATCGGCTGAAGCAGGGTGGAAAAATCCGAGCTTGCCCGGCTGTCACCCGGACGGATCAGGCTGTAGTTCAGGTTGCCGAGGTCATGATACACAGCTCCCCCGCCGGAACAGCGGCGCACGACCCGGATGCCATGTTCCCGGACGAAGCCGAGATCGATCTCATCCAAAGTGTTCTGATGCCGCCCGATGATGATGGAAGGCGCATTGATATAAAAAAACAGCGCCGGCTCCGCAAGCCCCATGCCGGTCAGGATATATTCCTCCATGGCGAGGTTCAAAGCCGGATCAGTGTTGGAATTGGGAATCGTGAGCATAGCGTGAAAATAAAAATTAGGAATTAGAAATTAGGAATTAGGAATTAGGAA
>JAFRIR010000091.1 GCA_017432685.1 Flexilinea sp.
GAAGTTGTTTTTCAATCGTTCGTTTCAGCATAATTCCTCTGATACAGAAATTATAAACCTGATTTTCTTAATTTTCAAAGGATTTTGACCACTGTTTTTCTTATTTTTCAAGAGATTCTGATCGTTGTTTTTCTTGTTTTTCAAAGGTACCGTTCCAGCCCTGCCTTGTCAGAGCTGTCTCCGTGCGCTTCGTATTTAAATTGTTGATTATGAATGTGTGTAAACCGGACGGTGTGCAAGCGGTTTGTGCAGAGACTGGATCAGCGCCGGGACCAGCAGGCTCAGCAGGATCATGATGCATCCGGCAAGCTTGCTGAAGCTCATCTGATCATGCAGGATGATGATTCCCTGCAGTGAGGCGCTGAGCGGGCTGAGCGCGCACATCATCCCGGCCCGTTCGGCGGTGGTGCCGCGCTGGGCGACCGGCTGGAGTGTGAAACCGAAGCCGCTGCAGATGATCGCCAGCCCCAGAACCATGCCCCATTCCGAACCGCTTTGCGGCAGCCGGGGCTGTTCGAGGATGATGGACATGAGGAGAGAGAGAAACCCGATGGTGAAAACCTGGGTGATGCCGATCATCAGCGGATCGCCTTTCCGGGAGGCGATGTTGGTAAGCAAAATCGCCGAGGCGTAAAAGACGGCTGAACCGAGCAGATAGACACAGCCGGAACGGAGCAGCCCGCCGCTGGCGCCGAGCGTCAGGAAAGCGATACCGCTGACAGCCAGGGCGATCCGTGCAGCATCAGCGCCCTTCAGTTTCTTTTGAAAGAGCACAAATTGGAGGATCGGTACAAATATCATTGCGGAATTCTCAATGAAAGAAGTTGTACCGGAATCAGTCGCGCGCAGTCCTGTCAGCTCGCATCCCATCATCACGGTGAATAAAACACCCAGCAGAAAGCCGTATTTCAGTTCCTGAAGCCGGATGTGAAGAAGCTTTTTCCAAAACAAAATGAGCAGGAAGGCAAATGCGGTCAGAAACCGTACGGCGAGCAGGTTGAACGGACTCAGCGAGTTCATGGCAGATTTTGACAAAACAAAGGACGTGCTCCTCGCCAAAATCACGACCGCGAGCAGGATCTCACTTTTTTGCTGATTGGCCATTTTTTGGTTAAACATTTGCTTCCTTCCTTTCTCTCTTGACAATAGAATACATCACTTTTATAATTGAGTCAAACGAAAGTTTTTCAAAGTTTCTTTGCAGAATAAGCAAAGAATGGCGAAGCAGCGATGTATGAGGAAAGGAGCGGATGGATACTGAAAAATATAAGACCCTGATCTGTGCGATCGATACCGGCAGCCTGACAGCTGCCGCGGAGAAACTCGGTTATACACCCTCCGGCATCAGCCGCAGCGTTCTGGCCGTAGAGGAGGAGTTCGGGTTTCCGCTGCTGGTTCGGGCAAAGAGCGGTGTAACGCCGACGACTGACTGTGAAAAACTGCTGCCCATCATCCGCAATCTTTTGCGCATCGAAGAACAGCTGAAACAGACCGCAGACCGGATCTGCAGCCTGGAAACAGGATCGGTCACGGTCGGTACGGCTTACCCGATCTATGACCAGATCCTTTCCCGGCAGATCGTAGCCTTTCGGAAACAGCGCCCGAACATCAACATCAAACTGATCGAAGGAACCAGTTCCGAATTAAGCCACAAGCTTGGTCTGCATGAGCTCGATTTCTGCATCATTTCGCAGCGTGCAAACATCCCTGTTTTCTATCCGCTGCAGCGGGACAGCATCTGTGCCTGGGTTCCATCCTTCCATCCGGCTACCGGGAAGGGGATCTATCAGGTCGCGGATCTGTGGACGGATGATTATATTGAACTATTCCCGGATCAGGAAACGGATAATTCTCTGTTTTTGGCAAGAAACCACCTGCGTCCGAATGTCTGTGCGTCAACTTCAGATATCTATGCGGCCTATGCCATGGTGGAAGCCGGTTTGGGTGTGGTACTGATCAACACGCTGTTATCCCGGCCCCGCAGCGGTGATGTGCTTTCCCTTCCGCTGGACCGCTCTTCCGACTTTGAGATCGGGATTGCTTCCAAAACGGAGGAAGAGAGCTCTCCCGCGGCTAAAGAATTTTTGAATTTTATCCTGCCGGAGCTGAAAAATACGGTCATCCGCTGAAGGCTTATCCGTAAATGCATCTCTAAAAATTCTTGGGCGGGGGTATGGGGGCTGCATAGAATAGCCTGCTCCGTAAGGTATGGGCTGACGCCCGATTTTTATTTGGAGCAGGAGCTTCGCCCCACGGAGACCATGGCGCGGGAGGATTATTCTCCGAGGAAAAATGGTTCTGAATCCCGCGCCATATTCAATGAACTGTGAATGAGGACACAATTTTACAACTTTTTAGAGGTGCCCGTAAAAAATCAGGAGATTGATCTTATGGAACTTTATATTGATGATGCTGATCTGAAAGAGATCTGCCGCTTGTATGAACTGTACCCGATCGATGGGGTGACGACTAATCCATCGATCCTCGCGAAAACCGGACGGAACCCTGTGCAAGTCCTGAAAGAGATCCGTTCTGCTCTCGGCAGTGAGGCCGTGATTTTTGCCCAGGTGATCCCGACCGATGTCTCCGGTATGGTCCGGGATGCACATGCCCTTGTTTCTCTGCTGGGAGACCGTACCGTGGTGAAGATCCCCTCCATCCCGGAGGGCTTCCGGGCGATCCGTGATCTGTCTGCGGAAGGCATCAGGACCTGCGGCACGGTGGTTTATACCCCGCTGCAGGCTTACCTGGCAGCAAAATCCGGTGCAGCCTATGTTGCCCCTTATATCAACCGGATCGACAACATGGGATTTGACGGCGTGGGGATGGTGAAAAAGATGCAGGACATTCTGGATTTGCATGAGTACGACACAAAAATCCTGGCAGCCTCTTTCAAAAACAGTCAGCAGGCGCTGGACCTGTGCACGTACGGGATCAAGGCCGCCACCTGCGCTCCATCTGTGATCGATGGCTTTGTGAACAATGCCGCCATTGACAGCGCTGTCAGAAACTTTGTTGCTGATTTTCTTAAGGTTTCAAATGGAAAAGCTTCTGTTGCCGAATTAATCGGCTGATTAACAATTGAGACCGCAAATGCGGTCTCAATTTGTTTTATTCGATTATCTTTAAGGTATTATTCAATATCGTCCAGCGGCAGCTTGTCGGTGACCTCGTCGATGAACGCGGGATCCAGCCGGTCCACTTTGGCATAATTGGCGATGGTTTTCTTCAGCTGACCGAGCGGGATGGTGTCATATTTGAAGTTCTGCCCTTCGAGGATCTTTGTCTGCGGATTGATGAAGACCAGCACCGGGTGGATCTTGTCTTCCGGGAAGTCAATACCTTTGGAGATGAAGTAGTCCCGCACACCGGCAAGGTTGGCGGCACATTCCTGGTCCGGACGGCCGATATTTTCCTGCCCGAAGAGTTTCATGAAAAAGTTGGCCTTCTTCTGGGTCCAGCGCTGTTTGTTTTCATCCCAGCCGATCTCACCGCCCTGGAAATAGGGCATGAGGATGAAGGTACCTGCAGTGCCCACCAGCAGATGGTCGACAGGGTCCATGTAGTGGTAGATAGAAAAATTATCGCTGAGCCCCTTCAGCTTGACATTGAAGATAGCGTCATTGCTCGGTTCCCGTCCCCATTTGGAGGTGAAGGAGATGGAGACCTGGGACATGACAAAACCCAGGATGAGCGCAATAAAGGAGAGGGTGATGTACTTCGGAGAAAATGCAGCCACCGCACCGGCGATCAGGACCACAAAAGCCGCGATCGTTGTCCATTTGGAAATGTTCTTGTTCTTTTTCAGCTTTGCTTCATTGGTATAGATATACATCTTTTTTTCTCCTTTGATTTATGATAATTGTGATTGTATCGCGTCGCGGATGAGGCTGATCAGGTCCATGTCCGCTGCGGCTTTTGCCAGCTTCATGCCGTTGACCAGGGCCGTGCTGTTGGAACCGCCATGCCCCACGA
This sequence comes from Flexilinea sp., assembly GCA_017432685.1. GTDB lineage: Bacteria > Chloroflexota > Anaerolineae > Anaerolineales > Anaerolineaceae > Flexilinea. The sequence continues at coordinate 3,976 of JAFRIR010000091.1, forward strand.
AGGAAAGCCCATCGATACCAAGCAGCGGGGCTGCCCCGATCTCATTGGGATCCAGTTTGGCCTTCAGCGTTTTGAACACCGGTTTTGCCAGCAATCCGGCGATCTTCCCGGAAAAGGAGCTCATCAGCCCTTCCTTGAGAATGCCGGTCATCAGTTTGGCAGTTGCTTCAGAGGATTTCAGCAGCATATTGCCGGTGAAGCCATCAGTGACCACGACATCAGCCTTGCCGGCAAGAACGTCCTTTGCCTCCACGTTGCCGATGAAGTTGATGGGACTGGTTTCCAGCAGGGTATAGGTGTTTTTGGCCAGTTCATTCCCCTTGCCGGGTTCCGAACCGTTGTTCAGCAGGCCGACCTTCGGGTTGGTGATCTTGCGCATCTTTTCGGCATAGATCGACCCCATGACGGCGAACTGCTGCAGGTACTCCGGACGGCAGTCAGCGTTGGCTCCGATATCCAGAACGATGGTGTGACCGTCTTTGGTGGGGAAGAGGGTGGTCAGCGCCGGACGGGCAACGCCCTTGATGCGCCCCAGTACCTTCAGACTGTTGAACAGCGCAGCGCCGGTATTTCCGGCGGTGACAAAGGCCGAGGCAGTGCCATCTTTGACCAGTTTCAGCCCGATAGCCATGGAGTTGTTGGGTTTCGCTTTTGTGCTTTTGACAGCTTTGTCACCCATTTCCAGGACATCTTCCGCATGAACGATCTCAATCGGCAGGCCGGCAAAATCACTTTCCGCAGCATGTTTGAAAATAACGTCTCTGTTTCCGACAAAATAAACCTTTTCGCCGGTTGTTTTTGCAAATTCGATCACAGCGGCGATCTCCGGAACCGGATGGTCATCGCTGCCCATGGCGTCCAAAACAATTGGCATGTGTTTTCTCCTCGTTACAAACAATAATCAGAACCTCTATAAAGTCCTGAAATTATGACCTCATTCACAGTTCATTCTTAATGGCGCGGGATCCAGAAAAATTTTCACTCGGAGAATAACCTTCCCGCGCCATGATTTTCGGGGGCTATGCAGCCCCCATACCCCCGCTGATGAGTCTATAGAAGTTCCCTATACAATTATACGCAGATTTATTCCCTGTCCGCAAGCTTTGACGGAAAACAGGTCAAAAGGTAAAAATGTGGCATTTATCCATCACAAAGCACAAGGAGACTGCTCTGCTGATGCAGTGAAAGGTGCACAGCAGAGCTGTATCCTTGATGCGGTTTTAATTGCAAAAAAGAAAGCCCCTCGTTCAGAGGGGTTTTCAGAGGCGACGATCGGATTTGAACCGATGATAAGGGTTTTGCAGACCCGCGCCTTGCCACTTGGCCACGTCGCCATACAGGAGGTAATTTGCCTTATAAAAAAAAGAGCGGGCAGCGAGACTCGAACTCGCGACCTTCTCCTTGGCAAGGAGGTGTTCTACCAACTGAACTATACCCGC
>JAFRIR010000092.1 GCA_017432685.1 Flexilinea sp.
GGAAATTATTCCTGCGAACATAACTGCTATGGGGAAATGGACGGCACATCCGAGGCTGCTTCGGTCACCGGCGGTGCGCTTGCACTGCTTATGGAAGCATTTCCGGGAAAAACGTTTGTTGCTTATAAATCAATGCTACAGGAAATGTCGACAATATCCGTCAATCGGCGAAATTCCAACACACATGATAATCTGACAAATGACGATGGAACCGGAACACAGTTCGAATTTGATAAACCGATCCTGGACTTTTCGGATTTCACGTCGTATTACAAAAATGTTGCTGGCGATACTGACGGAACGGTGGTCATCAATGATCAGATCCCCCAGGGACAAAGCGAAATTACAATGATCGGCGATATCCATACAAAAGATGAAGATGGAATCAGAATCAAGGCGAGCATCCCTTCCGACGAGAAAAGGATCATTGCCGGAAATATTACAGCGGAAGGAGAGGAAGGAAACGGAATTGATGTAATCGTGAAAGACGGGAAACTGATACTGAATGTCTATGATAATATTTCAGCCGGAAATGCAGGTATCGTGATCCACGAGGATAATGAAGGGCCTCTTGATATTTTCGTCGCAGGAACCATCGACGCCGGAAAGGCCGGCATTCTGGTTGCAGGAACCATCGACGCCGGAAAGGCCGGCATTCTGGTTGCCGGATCCAAAACAAGTGTTCAGGCTGAGGGTTTTCCCGGTAATATCTCCATCACCGCCGGGAAGATCATACCAAACAAAAATGGCAATATTGCTGAATATAAAGACGGCAGCAAAGCAGAAAATATAGAAGATATCATTAACTACATCATCTCTATTGACCAGCCGAAGAACGGAAAAGTTGAAGTCGTTCAGGAAGACGGCACTCCCTGGACACAGCAGAACCACAGACGAAATACAGCAAAAAAGGGCCAGCGTGTTTATTTCCAGGCTCCCGCTGGCTTAGAGGTCTTTGACAAGAATACGAATAAGGTGCTGCCTCAGACCGGGGATGGCTTATATTACCTGGACGTTCCCAACGGCGGAGGTGTCGAAGTTTACACAAAGTCAAAACACTCCAACGTGATGGAATTCTTCCACTTATCCGTTCTGCCGAAGACCGGTTTTTCTGCGCTTCATCCGCAGGAACTCCGTTTCAAACCGCTGAATGTCCGTTACACCTCTACAAATCTGGTGATCCAAATTCCGCAGCTTTCGATTCAATCAAAGCTGCTCCTGGTTCCGGAGATCAGCGGAGAATATCCGGTGGAATGGCTTGGAGACTCCATCGGCATGCTGGAAGGCAGTGCTCTGCCGGGAAAAGGGATCATGATCCTTACCGCCCACAATCATCTCAACACCACCGAAAACGGTCCATTCGTTGCTTTAGGTACGTTAAACATGGGAGATCATATCTATCTGACGGACGAAAATGCCAAGCTGTATACGTATAATGTATCCGGCAACTATAAGATTGATACTGACGGTTTTGCCTTGATTGCCGGGGATCTGGGAGAAAATACGCTGGTGATGATTACCTGTGAAGAGGAAGCTGTTTCCGGCGGTTACCTGTATCGGAGAGTTATCCTTGCCGATCCCTTATAAATGCCACAAAGTGGGACGGTTCCGCAGAAATTGTCTATGATTCCAGTCTCAATATTCCTTTCCATGTAATCATCCCTGAAGATAAAAAAGCCAGCATCATGGAGATTCTGACCCTAAAGAAACGGAAACAAAGGCTGCGGCGATAATTGATTTTGTCTAACAATTTTCAAAATTTTTTCAAAAGAAAACTGCAGAAAATACTGTTTTACGAGGAAAAATAAGGGTTTCCAAAGGTTTTCAAACGAATATTTTGCTCGTAGGCAATCCATTACAAGGATGGGGTCGCAGGTTCGTGTCCTGTCCCGCCTACTGAAAAAAAAGATTGATTCAGCGCCTTAATCAAACGATTAAGGTGTTTTTATTTGTTTCCACAACAAGCCCGCTGAACACTTCAACCTTGTTCAGCGGACTTTCATAAAAAATCTGTTTGATTCAGCAGATCGCTGTATGCCCTTTACCATCCTTTGCCATGGTTACCAGCGATGGCAGCAATGACCATGATGATGGTGATGATGCATCCCCCAGCCGCCGCAGTGATGATGATGGTGATGGCACCAGTCTGAGAACAGCGAGCCAATAGATGACAGTACAATAATGAAAATGATGAAACCAACCATTGTTTTTCTCCTTCTGCAGGTTATTCTGCCCTGTTATCGCCGTGAATAAAAAAACGAGGCTTTTATCACGGCGTTTGCCGTATAAAAGTCTCGCCTGTTATGCCTGGCCGGGTGATCGTCGAATCACCGTATTGACGGCGGGGACTCCGCTTTTTGCGGTTGGCTTTTTCATAATACCCTATTTTTTCCCGGATTTCAAGTGTTTAACAAGCACTCTAACGAGTTTCTAATTCCTCATTAGTGTAATGTCTGAAGCGGGACTGTGAAATATCTGTGTTTGTTATAAACGAGCCAACTTTTATGGTTTTTTCCTTTTTTGTTTTTGGCACTGATATTGCGCTTTTATTTGTAATACATAGCAAATCGATCAGAGGATCCTTCTGTTTTTTATTATAAAAGGAACGAAATGATGAAATTATTTCCGAAACATGGCAGAATGCTGTTAGCAGTCATTCTTGTCTTACTCAAAATATCAGTTTTATCTGTATACGGACAGAACCGGACTGAATATCAGTCCAAATGGGTTGAAAACCAATTAAACCTTCATGACCATGTTGAAGAGTTGAGTTCCATCAGCACAATCCAAAGTATGGGCTTTACAGGCAAGTGTGTCACTATCGCTGTGATCGGTACAGGGATTGACAGGAATCACGAGCAATATAGCGGAAGAGTGATTGCAGAAAACTGCTTCAACAGCGGGCGAAAATGTGTCCCGACCGAGAGATGTGACATCTGCGGTGCTAATGATAAAGAATGTCTCATCAACTGTTATGACTGTCAGGAGCATTTTGTCTGCGAAAACAACGGGTATTCATCCAATCCTATCAATACTGTGAAAAAGGAATCTTTCAATCAGGGTTCCCATCTTGCGGGGATCGCCGCGGGAGCTGACGGGATCGCGCCAGGAGCCGGCATCATCGCTGTCAACATTCAATCTGAATATACCAACTGTCCGGAGCTGATGACGGAAGAGAATCAGGATGGATACGGAGTATCCAGGAAAAAAGAAGACCTGAAGAAAGCGTTGGAATGGCTGCTGGATCTTCATGAAGGGGGACACCTGTCTCGATCGTCATAATTGATTTCAGCAGTGATGAATACGATTTTGAATGTGACTGGGAAGCCGGGTGTGAAGATTTCTACGATATTTTTGAACGGATGATTGACGCGGGAATGATCCCCGTGGCAGGAACAGGAGATCACTATAGGGATCACAGTATCTCTTTCCCGGCCTGTCTATCCAACGTAATCGCGGTAGGAGCTACCCCGGATATGAGCAAACCCATGATTGCGGCTTACTCTGATCATCACGATATGGTCGACATCCTCGCTCCCGGAACGAACATTTATTCCGCAAATCTGGTCAATACGAATTGGGAGGGAAATTATTCCTGCGAATATGACTGCTATGGGGAAATGGACGGCACATCCGAGGCTGCTTCGGTCACCGGCGGTGCGCTTGCGCTGCTTATGGAAGCATTTCCGGGAAAAACGTTTGATGCTTATAAATCAATGCTACAGGAGATGTCGACAATATCCGTCAATCGGCGAAATTCCAACACACATGATAATCTGACAAATGACGATGGAACCGGAACACAATTCGAATTTGATAAACCGATCCTGGATTTTTCGGATTTCACGTCGTATTACAAAAATGTTGCTGGCGATACTGACGGAACGGTGGTCATCTATGATCAGATCCCCCAGGGACAAAGCGAAATTATCGGGGCCATCATGGCCTGTTACCGGGATGACGACCAACGGAAAATGGAAAAGCTGATTATCGGATGCCGGAAGAAGCAGCTGGAGCGGCTGCATGACTCCCAGACCTGTATCGACCGGCTGGATGTCCTAAGGTAAAC
>JAFRIR010000093.1 GCA_017432685.1 Flexilinea sp.
TCATTAATCCTTTCATTTTTTCTCTGTCAACACCTGCAGCAGCCGGTCATCTTCCAAAAAGAAAGGATCACTGTATCCCACTTCATAGCTGATGTTTGATATCAACTGACCCAGGCGCAAATCCGGAGCCTTTTTCCACACTATTCTTACTGCTTCAAGCACAATATCAATTCTGTTAGGATCTCTCATATTTTCCTCGTTTTCTTTCGTTTGTTTATTTATGCTTTCATAGATTTTCTTTATTCATTGCAGCTCTAAGTGTAATAGAACGAAGTTTTTTTGAACCGTACTTTGTTTTGCTGCTGCTTTGACAACTTATCTCCAGGTGTGGGTAAAAGTTGTTTTCATTTGAATATTTCCAAGATTCCGGATTTGTATACTTTTGATATCAAAGAGGAGCAATAGATGTCGGGAGAACAAACAAATTATCATACAAAGCTACCGGATGCAATTTTTCTCGAACTTGATAAAGGAGCTACCGAACCCTTTTCCGGAAGATTGAAAAGCAAAACGGAAGAGAATATCAACGTTGGACCGGCTGACTTTCCGATACTCAGAAACATGATTATCGATTATGAAAGCATTTCAGACTGGCTTCCCGAACGGAAACTGAATTATTTTGATTTGCTGGTCCATGATGCAGTCTGGACGCTTTACGTAAATGGTGTTACCGTTTTTTCTGTTTCTACAGTTGTAAAAGTCATGTCAGGAAATTCGAGCCTCAATCCATCAAAAAATCAGCAGGAAAAAGTTCGGAATTCAATTTCAAGATTGTTATCCACGTCCGTAAAGATCTCATTTTCTCAAGAATTCGAACAATATAAAAAAGGGGATGGGAGTTCTGAGCATAAGACCTATTATGAAGGACAATTAGTTGCTGGAGAAATCATTACCGATAAAATCAACAACAGGTTTTCCAATGCCGTCGTTCGTATTCTGAGAGAACCGATCCTTGGTGAACTGGCATACATGAAAGGGCAGGTCACACAAGTATCCAATATTTACCTCTCTGTACCGATCAGACTCGAAATAGACACATATAAACTCAGAGATTATCTGCTGAGAAGGATTTTACGCAAGGATCGAAGGAAAAACAAGCAGAATGAACGATCAATCAGGCTGGAAACACTTTGGACATTTATGGAAATCGAGGAAGATGAATATATGACAAGAATGAGAACACTGGAGAAAATCGAAAAAATGCTCTCTTACTGGCAAAAAGAAAAAATGATTGCCGATTATCAGGTCTTCAACGATAAAATAATTGTCCGTCTTTTGAAAAAATAGCTGTCTGCGAAAATTCGACACTATAACTGTTAAATTTGAAATTACAACTGTGATATTGGACCCTATAACTGTTAACTTTACCCGAGTAAATCGGTCTTCTAAGTACTGAAAGTACATAAGAGAGGTTGGTAAACAGCCTCTCTTATGTTTTTTATTCTTATGTGAATCTACATGTTTTTCCGAGCAGATACACTGATCAGGAGAAGCGGTGATCTTTTATCTTATAACTGTAAATTGTTACCACAGGAGGGGGGAATAATGCCCGCCGAGTAATGTATTTCAGCCGATTTGTATATTAAAGATACGCCGAAACGTATAAAACAATATTCAAACGTCCGGCTGGAGCTATTATATGAAACTAAACCATTCAAACATTCCACAGGAGCTGAAGTTGATTCCCAATTGGGTTGTCTGGCGAAGCAAACCACCAAAGAAGCTTCCTTATAATCCTGAAACAGGGGAACCGGCAACAGCGAACAACCCTTCTACCTGGGGAACATATGATTCCGCATTAAATGCCTACGACACCGGGATCTATGATGGAATCGGGTTCGAACTCGGTACTGATGAAATGCTTTCCGGTTATACAGTGGTCGACCTGGACCATGTGCTGATCAACTGGCAGTTGTCTACTGAAAATGACGAGATTGTTCATTCTCTGGACAGCTATACCGAAATCAGCCAGAGCGGAGAAGGATTACATATCTTCGTTCGTGGACAAAAGCCCGGTAATAAATGCCGTAATGATCACATCGAGATCTACGATCGGGATCGCTTTATTGCCATGACAGGTAATTTGTATGGAAACAGACCCGATATCATGACACGGACAGCATCGCTTGCAGATTTGTACGAACGTGAGTTTGGACCTGATGATTTGTTTGAACCTCCGGAGTATATGCCGCAGATCTATACCGATGATTCTTCTGTTCTGCAGAAAGCGCGGAACAGCAAAAACGGTATGTTATTTTCGAATCTTTATGATCACGGCGACATAAGGGCCTATAGCGGTGATAATTCCAGAGCAGATTTAGCTCTTTGCAATATTCTTGCCTATTGGACAAATTGTGAAGAAGCTCAAATCGACCGTCTTTTCCGCGGCAGTGCCCTTTATCGTGGAAAATGGGACAGCAAACGAGGTAATTGTACCTACGGTCAGATGACCATTTCAAAGGCTATCGCCGGAATAAAAACGTCTGTCAATAATACGCCGGTGACTTCATATGAATGGATCTCCGCCCCGGAGCCGAGAGCTGAATCCGTAGCAGCTTATCAACAGGAATTTGAGAAAAAACTAACAGAAATCCGCGATCAGCCAAAAATCCTGACAGGATTCTCTCAATTTGATCAGATGATGGGGAATGGTCTTCTTCCGGAAATCATTATTCTGGGAGGACAAACGGGAACCGGAAAAACGGGCTTTGCGCTTCAAATCGCGGATTACATTGCCGCAGCAGGTCAGGATGTGCTTTACTTTGCACTGGAAATGTCCCGTTTCGAGCTTATTAGTAAGAGCATCAGCCGCATCTCTTATATGAATGATTCAGCTAATGCCTTCACAGCGCGTGATGTAATGTTTAGTAAAGTTGACGGGAATCTGACCGATAAACAAATAGAGAACCTGCAAATCAGCTGCAGGAAATATTTTTCTGAAATCGGTCCAAATATGTTTATTCACGATGTAGCAGAGCCGGTTTCCATTAATGCTATCAATGGAATCGTTGAGAGTCATATAAATCAACATGGAGAACCGGCACTGATAATTATTGATTATCTTCAACTCCTGGCGCAAGCAGATTATAAATTTTCCGACAAGCAAAATGTCGATAACATCATGCACGGAATGAAGAGGATCAACCTGAGCTATGGGCTCCCGGTGCTGGCTATTTCCAGCTTGAACCGGCAGTCATACACTGACAAAAACAACAATAACAGCGCTCAAAAGAACAGCGTCAAAAATGAAGTGCAGCTGTCTGGCCTGAAGGAATCAGGATCGATTGAATATTCCTCAGGTATCGTTCTCGGTTTGAATCGGGAATCATACAGTGAGCTTTCAAATAATTGGAAAATGAACATCAAACTTCTAAAAGGCCGCTTCATTGAAAGCAACGAGAAAAGCCAAAATTTTATCTTCCATCCTGCTAATTCATATTTCAGTGAGGTTGATTTAAGAAAATAAAGTCGGATAGATGCATACTTGGCATAGCGAAATGGATGATAACTGTAACTTATCCAATGACCGGGCAGCGCCTTCTGGTCTGCCCGGTCTGTTTTATGAAAGGACGTCAAGATGAAGAACCTGTTCAATCGTGAAAATCATAATCAATTTTGGAAATCTGTAGAAAACGATGGTTATGATTAGAGTGTGAAGATCAAGATTTTTGTAAGAGCCAAAAGACCAGAGCAGCGGCAAACAGAATCGCGGCAGCAATCGGATAAACGCCAATTAGACGGTTAGCTGTGCAGTAAATCGTATCATTATCTTTCCATGACTGTCTGAAAAGCTGCGGCAACGGTTCGACATTTGAGGCAGTTTCTGTTATGATTGTTCACGTGACAGATGAATTGGCAGAAGATCCTAAAAGGTTTTACTGAAAAAAACCGGGAAAGCGAGCATAGGAATGAACAGACGAGAACTGAATCAATCCATCTTTGAAGATACGCGGAAGCTTTGTGAAACGCATCCGCGGCTTTTAAAATCGATCAAACTATCAATTGCCGGGCAGGTGATGATCCCGGAAAAACAAACGCTTACAGAGCTTGATCTCCATCGGTATGAGGAAAATTTTGGATCAATTGCAAGGATAAAGGATATGAACAGGAAAATCGCTTATGCAATATGTCCGCGGTATCATCAGCATCTCTTTTGGCTATAATAATCCATCTGATGCGGAAACCGTCGCTAAGAGCATTATCAAAATTATCAAATCAAAGGGATAATATCAAACAGCTGATCATGGACTTAACAATAAGGTATACTTACGAATGATAATGAGCAAATGAGAAGGCGATAAAGCTGAAAGTCAAAAGAAAGGATTATAAAATGGGCGTATATTTGAATCCGGGCAACAGCGGTTTTGCGGAAATACTTGAATCCAGGTATGTTGACAAGACCGGTTTAATTGGGCTCATCAATAATTCGATAAATACCAAAAGTAAATTGACATGTGTTTCACGCCCACGTCGGTTTGGTAAATCTTATGCAGCGCAGATGCTGTGCGCCTATTACGATAGAACCTGCGATTCCCATGATCTGTTTTCCGGTTTGAAAATCTCAATAGACAAGACATATGAAAACCATCTGAATCAATATGATGTAATCTATCTGGATCTCACCGGCATAAAGCCTTATACAGATAATTTCAAAATACTAATTTCATTTATCACCAGGAATCTTAAGAATGAAATTCTTGAATCCTATCCGGATGTTCGTCTAAGAGAAGATTTGCCGGGAATGCTTGTCGAAACCGTTCAATATTCTGGTAAAAAGTTCATCATGATCATCGACGAATGGGATGCGCCGATTCGTGAAAATCCGGAAATTCAACAGGAATACTTGGAGTTTTTACGCTCATTATTTAAAAATAGCGGTGTAACTCCAAAAGTTTTTGCAGCAGTTTATATGACCGGAATTCTCCCTATCAAAAAAGACGGATCACAGTCTGCGATTTCTGATTTCGAAGAATTTACGATGATCAGTCCAAGAGCTTATGCAAAATATGTAGGGTTTACGGAAGACGAAGTAAGAGACCTTTGTGAAGAAAAAGATGTAAACTTTGCTCTCATGAAACAGTGGTATGACGGGTACAGGTTTAAAGATACAGGATCTGTATACAATCCCAATTCCGTTATGAAAGCTGCCAGCTATAATGATTTTGCTTCTTATTGGACTGAGACATCTGCGGCGGAAGGATTGATGAAATATATCAGCATGAATTACGCCGGACTCAGCAAAACGATTGCTGAGTTGATTGGAGGAATCGATGTGCCGGTGAATACGGTCGGATTTGCCAACGATCTTGTGACCTTCAAAAACCGGGATGATGTACTGACGCTGATGATCCATCTGGGCTACCTCGCATATGATTCTGAAAATAAGACTGCTCACATTCCCAATGAAGAAATCAGGCTTGAATTTCAGCGTGCGATTCGCGTCGTTGATCATGAAGCAACGGTCAAACGGCTTATGGAATGCGATCAGCTGTTCCTTGATACCATTCACGGAAATGAAGAAGCCGTAGCAAAGCAGATTGAAAAGATACACATGGAAGAAACCCACCCGCTGAAGTATAACCGGGAAGACTCTCTTCGCAGTGTTATCAAACTCGCGTATTATACGTATAAGGATCATTACTTACAAATCGAGGAATTACCATCCGGCGACGGTTTTGCGGATGTTTTGTATCTGCCTATCACGAAAGAATACCCGGCACTGCTTATCGAACTGAAATGGGATAAGAGCGCTGAAGGCGCCATCGATCAAATATTGCGGAAGCACTATCCCAGCGCTTTGGAAAACTACGGCAGCGATATTCTGTTGGTCGGAATCAATTACAACAAGGACGCCCCGGCAGGGGAAAGAAAACATTCCTGCAGTATCATAAAATATAATATGTCTCAGGCATAAGGCCATATCTGAAATACAGTAAAAACAAATTGAACCGGGCTTATTTACAGCCAAAGGAGAAAGGCGCCATCCTCACATCGGTACCATACGCCAATTTGTAGCAAATTTGTAGCACTCCTCGTAAGGTATACAAAAATTACTCGTAAACGCACCGGACTTTGAATCCGTGTATCTTGGTTCGAATCCAGGTATCCCAGCTGATTTTATGAGAAAACCCCGGGTTTCCCCGGGGCTTTTTTTCGCCTGTTTTCTTTATTTTTCTTGAACGGTCTTTATGAGCCTGAATAAAATTTGCAGCAGAATTTGCAGCAAATTTACTCGGAGCTTACGAGGAGAGCTACAAAATTCAAAAACTCTTATATCCGAGTAAATTTCATATTAGGTTCATGGCTACTTACAAAGGAATAAGCCATTCCGGGTGGATCAATATCGCCGGCTTCTGTGCAGAACTTGCCTGATCGATCGCTCATCATCAGAATCGATCAGCAAGATCCGCTCTCCGACATTTCCATAAACTCATCGATTGCTTCCAATACGGGACGGGTATATTCTTCACCGCCGAAAAGCCATTGCTCATGCTGCATATCAAATTCCCTGATATCGGGATCGCGAAAATATTTCTTATAACGCTTGAGGTATTTTTCTCCCATCTTGCGGGCATAAATAAAGTGCACCTTTGTATTCTCTACATGGATATCATCGTCAAGATAGGTGATCAGGTCGCTGTAATATTCGTTTTTAATGGATTGCGGATCGAACTTCGCAAAACAGTCCATGAATTTCTCAGCAGTTTCGTCATTCATTTCGAAAAACTTCTTCAGCTTTTCCCTGGTTTTGGCTCTTCTCTTTTCATCACCGGTGAAAGATGTCAGCAGCGGAACCACAAGCTTTGACTGGAGCCATGCGCTGAATTTACCGCTCTGGTCAAGGTCAGGACTTCCGAATATTCCGTGATCCAGGTGGACATATTTCCGCTGGATCAACTGTCCGACAAAACTGCTGCCCAGCGAGGAGCCGATTGCACCGTCCAGCTTACCTTTATGATTATCGGTAATATATTTTTCGATTTTCTCTGTAACGGTGATCATATCCGGAAAAATCATACCACTTCCATCGAATCCGTCATAATTTACACAAATCAGATGATATTTTTCCCCCAGCCTTTCCAGGACAGATCCGAAATTTGTCTGATAATCACAAGCTGTACCGGGCAGGAGCATCATTGTCTTGCCCGTCAATTTCCCCATTTCATCGAATTGCATTGAAAACCCCTTTCACGGTTTGTATATACAAAGGATCGCATACTGCTATATTGTACGACATAATTTTACTTTATCATTCGACGATTTTCCTCATAGGAGGTTGGCCGTATTGAGGCGAAAATGATCCGTCAATGTTTTCCGGTTCGGATGGGCGCTCACTGAAGCCGCCTCCCGGTCTATCGGGGACCGGAGCGCCGTCAGGCCTGTCAGGCGCCATCGGAGCACTGTCTTCAGACGGTTTAAAATCGTTCTCATTCAGCATCTCTTCCGGGGCATAAAGATCTGTGCCGCTTTCCTGTGCCGGCTGCCGCATTGAAGGATCTTCTTCCCGGGTTTGATCTCTCTCCATGACGGAAGGAGGATTATCTCCCGGGTCCGCGCCCATTCCGGTTCCGTTCGGGTGGAACGAATCCGGTTCCGGTTTTACGCTTTCCGGATCTCCACCCGGTTCCGGGCGGCTTGCCGGTGAAGTTTCTTTTCCATCCATAGGTTCAGGCGCCGCTGCACCTTCTCCGGGCATGGAAGGGGAAGCTGCCGGTTCAGCATGGAAATCAGGATCAGATTTTTCAGGGGCATCCTTTTTTCGGCTGTATTGACCGATGGAAAGCATCTCTTTCCGTGCACTGCGTGTTTCCGGCCAGTCCAGATGTTCGACGGAGATCTCAACAGGCAGAGCCTGTTCCATGTTTTCCGTGATGGTATTGATCGTTTTCTCTCCGCTCCCAAAGCGGGAGGAAATTCCGATCAGTACCGGCTCCTTTTCTTCACTTTCCGGCGCTTCTCCGGGATAGATCACGCTCAGCGCACGGTCTATGGCATCTTCAACCTTTTCATAGCGGACCGGAGTGATCGAGTCCAGCGCAGCCTTTCCATCATCACTCAGCGTTTCCGCAGAGAGCACTTCTCCGCGGGCGTTCAGCTGATATTGGATGGAGACATTACCGGTATCCAGACTGACATAGGTCCAGGGAACATATTTCGTCGCCGCATAGGCAGAAGTGGGAACCAGAATGGAAACGCAGGAGAGAAGGATCAGTCCCTTATACTTCAGCCTGTCTGTGAACCGGTGCAGCTTTCCTTTGAAACGCTCAGCAGCGAACCAGGCACGATCCTGGACAGACAGGAGAGAAGGCTCGATGAGGATCCGCTGTCCCACCTGAAAACCCCGGTTTTTGACCTGCATGAACCTGCCTCCGGCGGCAAGTATCACCGCTTTTTTCTCTTTCACGCTCATGACAAGTGCGAATTCACCGATCATAGATCCTCCTTCCCTGAAAAATAAGCCTGTATCCCCGGAAAATCTCCGGCTTCAATTTCAACGGATGCAATAATATATTTTCTGAATTTATCCAGCAATTTTCGCGCGATCGGCACACCGCTTTCCATTTCTGCCGCGGGAAGTTTGAGCGTTTTCCGCAGTCTTTCCAGAAGCTCGGCTATCGCGCAGACAAAGCGTGCCGCTTTCAGGCAGACGGACCGGGTCTTGCGTGCCTTTGGGCAGGAACCCGGGAGGTCAAAGAAATCGATCCGGTAACGCTGCAGGATCAGCGCCAGCTCACCGATCTCTTCCGTGAGGGTCCTGTCCGGCATGTCCCGGACCAGTTTTTTCTCGATTGAAGCCCGCAGCCCTTCAATTTCACTTGAATCGCTCATTTCCCCGGCAAAGACTTCCGGTTCTACAGAAATCTCTTGTCCATACTGTTTATTGGAGCGGATATAATCGATCAGTCTGTGACGGATAACCACCGAAGCATAGGTCTGAAGGGAACCTTTCGAGGGATCATGATGTTGTGCAGCTTCCCAGAAAGCCGAAAGAGCTATGCTGTATTCATCGTCAGAGCGGCTGACCGGACGTCCAAGCACGAAGGATGCTGTCCGTAAAATGAATGCTTCGTTGTTTTGAAATAATTCATCCTGGTTCACTGAAGATGCCTGTTCTCTATATCCTTCTATCTGTTTAATTCCAAATAATTATACGACACACTTTAATCCATGTTAACTGTTTATAACCATATGACGCATCACAGGATACAGCCCTGCTGTGCCGGCTCCGCGTCAACAGCAGAACAGTCTCCGTGTGCTTCGTACCGAATAGATACGGGTCCGGAATCTGCAGGGACTGTCCGTTTTTACTGCGGATGCCCCTGCAGAGACCTTCCGGAAACCGATCTAATTGGCTGTGTTATTCCCGGTCAGATAGTTGAGAAAGGCTTTGAAGAAGTTTTGAATACCGGGTTCCAAAGAATTACTCTGTTGCCCCGCTCCATCCATCGCCGGCTGAGCATTCATCATTTGCCCGCCAGGTTGTCCGGATGTCTGCTGTCTGTTTTCCGGCATTGCAGGAGGTTCCTGTCCATCTTCCGGTTTAGCCGGAGGTTCCTGACCGTCTTCCGGTTTAGCCGGAGGTTCCTGCCCGTCTTCCGGTTTGGCCGGAGGTTCCTGACCGTCTTCCGGTGCTAATTCAGAGAGAAGGCTGGTCAGAACATATCCGATGGTGCCTTTGATATTGACTTTTGTATAATCTCCGTCCTCTTCAAGGACTTCTGCCACGGTTCCGTTTTCAATGCTGCCCAAAACTTCTGAATCGGAATCAGCTTCGGTAAACAGGCTGATGCTTTCTGCATCGTCATCATATATCGCAGCCAGATTCATTGGCGGCTGTTCCTGCATCTGTCCGCCCTGTCCGTCGTTCATCTGCGGACCGCCCATCGGCGGCTGTCCCTGCATCTGTCCGCCCTGTCCGTTGTTCATCTGCGAACCACCCATCGGCGGCTGTCCCTGCATCTGTCCGCCCTGTCCGTTGTTCATCTGCGGACCGCCCATCGGCGGCTGGCCCTGCATTTGTCCGTTCATCGATGGCAGTCCCATTTTATTATTATCGGTATCAGCCATTGCTGTGCCGGCTATCAGACAGAAGACCAGCGCCATTCCAACAAGTAAAATTGATTTTTTCATTTTATATTTCCTCTTTTCAATTTAATCTGTACGTTTTTCCCGTACATATGCTTTAAGCGGAATCTCTTTTGGAAAAAAGGGGGTAAGAAAAATGAAAGGATACATCTAAAAACTTATGAGCGGGGGTATGGGGGCGGCAGCCCCCGGAAACCTCCCGAGGAGATCCAGAGAATAAATTCTCTGGATCTCCTCGGGACAAAGAAAAATTCGTGTTTTTAGAGGTATCCGAAATTTTTACTGTTGTTGGATGAAATTAACAATTGACAGCCGAAATCCTCCGATCACGGCTTTTTACGTTAGACTTTAGACTTTAGACTTCAGACATTAGACGTTAGACGTCAAACATTCGGCAGCAGACACTGTGAGCTACCCGCTGTCAGCATATTCATAAGCCGGCATTGCCCACGCCAGAAAATCGGGATCGTTCCAATGCTCGGACATCATTCTGACCAGGTCTGCTGAGACCACCGGCAGGTTTTCTTCTTCATCCTCAAAGGTATCGCAGAAGTCATCTTCCTCTTTCATGAGAGTGTTTGAGGACGGTGTCTCTGCGCCGGGCTCG
The DNA here is from genome assembly GCA_017432685.1 of Flexilinea sp. GTDB lineage: Bacteria > Chloroflexota > Anaerolineae > Anaerolineales > Anaerolineaceae > Flexilinea. The sequence continues at coordinate 10,694 of JAFRIR010000093.1, forward strand.
GCCTCATTATCAAGGGGGACATCGAAGTTGTTTTCCTCAACCACGGGTGTGTTGGCGGACTGCACCTCTGTGGCAAGCTCTGCTGCATTATCAAGGGCATCGCCGAAATTGTTTTCCTCATTTGCGGGAGCGTTTGGAGACTGCACATCTGCAATGGGTTCTTCCTCGTCCACGGATCGGCCCGAAGCGTCAAGCATGCTTCTGTCGATCGGCAAAGCACGGCCTTTGTGTTCCAGTGCTGTAGCTTTTTCAGTTTCCGAGGAAGCTTCCGGTTCCGGAAGGGAACCATGCTCCGGAGCAGAGATTTTATCCCGCGTTTCCACTTTGAGCTTTCCGCTTTTGATCTGTTCGATCTTTTCAGCGGTAGCGATCAACCTTTTATCGAGCGCGGAAAAGCGGATGGAAAGCGCCAGCGCGGTCTGGTTAAACCTGAGCACACCCGAGCTTTCCATGAAGGAAGCGTAGCATTTGCGAAAGACAAACGCGGTCCGCTGTCGCAGCCAGTCAATGGTCAGATCATTCAGCAACTGGTCCATCTCCGGGCAGGACTTCTGCTGCTGTTCCATCACGGCTTTGGTGATGCAGGCGGAACCCAGCTGGCTCAGTAGTTTTTCGAGATGCCCCGCCATTTGATAGAACAACGGAGAATGGCGGTTGTACTCGCGGGCAAAAGCGAAGGTTTCCAGCGCTTCGGTCTGCAGTTTCATGGTGGTTTCAAGAAAACCGAGGGGCTCCATGCTGAATATGTCAGGAGATTCATATGCTAAGCCATATTTGTCGGTCTTGCCCGCTTTTGCAGCCCACTGTTTTTGCTGGACTTTCACTTCATGCAGATCAACGATCATGTTCATGACTTCCCGATTGAACTCTTCCATCCTGGCGCCCCTCCTTTCCTGTAAGTTTCTCTATCCTGTTTTCTGTTCAATATTATAGTTCTATATTTCGCAGTTGTCAAGTTTTTAGTATTGTTTTTCTAATATTTATGACAATTGTAATATACAGAACAGATTAAAATCACGGAGGGTCGGTATCAACGCAGCACGACGAGACGTTTCTGCTGCTGCGGCGAAGCCCGCACAGCAGGGGCGTATCTCGTTGTGCGAATTTCAATGAAGCATCACATGATACAGCCCTTGTGTGCGGGCTTCCCCGCAGCGCAAGAGCAGTCTCCGTGTGCTTCCGTCGCCCGAGTCTGCGGGGTCAGATCCTTCCGGCTCATACTTCGTACGAGCCTCCAAAATCCGACCCCTTCGACTCAGGTGACCGTATTCCAAGGGAGCAGGCGCACACGAAGACTGCCTTTCCGTGCCATTAAAGCTGATTTACCATGACAAATAATCAGAGCAAACGGAGCTGCCCTGTTGGATCGGTCAAGAGGCACGGTAAGGTAAAGGATCACCCCCGCTTGTGCGGGGAAAAGTAGATGACAGTAAGCGGCTACAGGCATGCAAAGGTATAAAACAGACTCCCTTCTCCCAAACAGCCTTCGAATATGATAAAATCTAATCCGGATATTATGATAACTATACCGGCAAAAACGAATTCTATTGATTTTGTAAACGGTAATTTCCAAAATGTTGGAACTATACCAGATATGAGATCCTTATATGACCTTACTGATCCCGGACGTGAATATGCCGTATCTCTCCCGGTAATATATAACGATTATGCTGCAAAACATTTACAA
>JAFRIR010000094.1 GCA_017432685.1 Flexilinea sp.
CTTCACCGGACCAAGGGAGTACTGTGCCTGTTTTTATGATAAGAACTCAAAAATCTGGTTTGTAAGCGGTTTAGCTATTCAACTGTCGCCGAAATTATGTCAATTTTGAAGCCTTAGAAAGCTTCATGAATAATTCAGGTTTATAGCTTTCATATACCGTATCGACATTGAACCGCAATGTTTTCAGATCGCTGCGTTCAAAGCCAAACCTTGACAGAACATCCTTAAGATGCTCGGTATCTTCCGAAGAATGATGCAGTGTCTCATCATAATTCGGGTATTGCCCTTCCAGCTCCAGCGTGATCCTGGTCATGTCAGGATGTACCTTCAAATTTCCTTTTCCTGTAACGCGAATCGTTCTCATAACTTACTCCTTTCCATTCACAATTGATTCGAACCGATCAAGAACCATCATCATGTCAGCTGGCAGACGCTTTCGGCATTCGGCTTTGATGAAATCCGGCATACCGTAGAAAGCTTCCGCTATTCCGCCGGCAATGCAGGTCAGGGTATCGCAATCGCCGCCCAGAGAGACAGCTGTTCGGATCACATCTTCAAAATTCGTTCCTTCCAGGAAAGCCGTGATCGCTTCCGGGACTGTCTTCTGGCAGCTTTCAACATGATGATAGGTCGGACGAATCTCGTCACAGGTCCGGGACAGATCATAATCAAACTCACGGATGATATATGACTTGATCTCATCTTTTCTGCGTCCGGTTCGGGACATATAGATGGCTGTGGCTGTCGCTTCCGCTCCCTTGATCCCTTCCGGATGATTATGTGTCACTTCCGCTGTCAGCCGGGCAATATGCCTGGTTTCTTCCAGTGTGTCATAAAGCCATCCTGCTGCAGAAACCCGCATTGCGGAACCGTTACCATAGCTTCTGTAGGGCTCTGTACTATCTGAAAACAGCCAGCCATAAAAACGCCCGCCATACCCGGCACCGGGATATTTAGTCCCCCATTTTTTCATGGATCGTACCAGCGAATCCTCTATCGTTTTATCATCCTGTCCGATCGTGTCCATCAGCGCTTCGGCAACCGCAATGGTCATCACGGAATCATCCGTAAACATCGAAAATCGGCTGAAAAGCGGAAATTCCTTCGTCTTCGGGCTCCTGTCAAATTCATAAGGTGCCCCAATCATATCACCTGAAATTGCTCCGTACATATCTTCATCCTCCTGTTTTCTGTATATATTTATAGTATACGAGAAAATAAACTCCCGAGGTCGTTTGCCGGGCGACATTTTTCATAATCTTTCCAATATGATGATCTATGTCGATTTTTAATGTCATTTTATTTTCTGAGATTCCGGATGGATGAACATACGTGTGATGAGGCAACGTTGAATTCATATACAAACAGCAGAAAACAATTCGCTCTCACTTATCCTTTATGCACTTTTTGAAAATATTTGACGCAGATCCGCAGTGAGAGAAACTTTGCGAAAGATATCAGAGAAATCAGCATATTGATACTCAGCAGAACCGTAGCAGGGATATCTATTATATTTTTGATTGACTCATCCGAGATCAGGTTCGTCTTCGTAATGATTTTCACCATTGATAATGTTATTCATCTTACTGTCCTTTCACAAAACAGACCGGGCAGCGCCTTCTGGTCTGCCCGGTCATTGGATAAGTTATATTTATTTTCTGGAACTGAGCTTCGCTGTCCCTTCGGATATTTGCAGCGCAGTTCCTTCATTCAGGGTAAGATCAACCGAAGCATCCTTCTTCAGTGTGACCTTTTTCAGTACATCACCGTAATCGCCAAGAATTTCGACTTCCAATTCGGAGATGTCTTCCATCAATCCGCCGAGAGCGCCGAACAGGCTGCCCCAGTCTGTTCCGCTGCTGCTGTCCAGAGAATTATAGGCGGATCCAAGTGAATTGTACATATTGTTCAGATCTTCGCCTTCAGTCGATAGACAGGTGATCGTATAACTGCCGGCGGGAATGTCTTTCCCGATAATATACTTTCCCTCCTGGAGCGTCATCTCCACCGAGTCCAGTCCCCTACGGGACATCTCGGCTTTTACGGTCTCATACAAAGACCTCAGCTGATCATCACTGAGGCTGCGTACCTCATCGCTCTGACCGAGCACAGGGTGCGCCATGATCAATACGGCAAGCAACACAAATACAAACTTTTTCATTCCATTCCTCCGTAAGATAAAGAGATTTCCACACCGGAATTTCCAAATTCCTGTGACTTCATTAACCATAAGCTATGCCTTTCCGATATTGGTTTTCTGAAAACAGGCCGACAAGATGTATTTAAAAAACCGGGTATTTTAAAAAATGTGAGGATTGTGGAAACAGATAAAATGGAGCGGAAAAACCAGATATCCTTTTGTTGCTGATATAATGAAAAAGTAGTTATTACAATTGAACATTAAAAAAAAGATTTGTCAATAAATTCCTTATTCGCATTAAAGAGGTTACACTATGAAAAAGAAGCTTATTGCTGTCGTATTCCTGATTCTATGTTTATATTTTTCCTCTGCAAAAGCGGAGGATGAGAAAAAAGGTTTATGGGAATCTATTGGAAGTTGGGTTGGTCAAGCTGCAGAGGATACTTCCGCATGGGTTTCACAAGCAGGTGAGGATGTATCCTCTTGGGCGTCGCAAGCAGGTGAAGATGTTTCTGCATGGGCTATACAAGCTGGAAGTGATGTGTCCGTTTGGACTTCACAAGCTTGGAATGACACTTCAGCATGGACAACACAAGCGGGAAATGATATAGCAGTATGGGCTGCTCAAGCGGGTGTTGATATTTCAGCATGGTCATCACAGGCATGGAAAGATATATCAGCCTGGACTGCTCAAGCTTGGGTAGATCCATCTAAATGGGTATCACAGGCATGGAGGGATAGTTCTGCCTGGACATCAACGAACTGGGATAATTTTATTCTCTGGGTTAATACGATAGCAGCAGGAAAACCCTATTCATGGATTACGGATACTATCCTTGATAATGGTATTTTGGCATATGAGAATTATGCTGATGTCCGAACATTCCTTGAAAGCAACCCCAATATTGAGCAGATCTGTGGAAAGTATGATGAACAACTTTCAGAACTATCTTTGTTGAATGAGGATAAAGAAATTCTATGGGATATGCTCCAGCAATGGTCAAATGAGCAGTATCTTCCGTTATTGAAAACATCGAAACTGGCACTGCCGTTCTTGACGAGACTTCTGGTTGAAGGAGAAGCAACAATCGGTGACGATGCTGAATTTTCAGGACCGGTAGTAGGGCAGTATCTCCTGACTGTTTTGGAATCAATGGATCTGAAATCTTCAGACAAAGCTGATATGCATTTGAGAATGCTTTATTCGTCTCTGGAAGGGTTAACCCGCCCTGTTATTATTGGAGATGTTGACCAAAATACGCTTGTTACTGAGGATCATTATTACATTGAAAATTTCACCTTTGCAAATGGCAAATATCAAATTGTCATGATTGTTTCGCAAGTAGATGATTCATCTCAATATCCAAAGTTACGCGGCGAAACTTTATCACAAGTGACAAAAAAATATTTTTCTGATGCTGACATCAGCAAAGATGTTGATATCAAAAATATAAACAATAACCAGGCACATAGTCTATCTTTTACCGATTCCATATCTGATAATGTTGTAACAGGAAAAGCTGTTGCTGTATGGACCGAAAAAGATATTTATCAATTCTTTATTCTTACAGATCAGGCATGGTCGGAAGAAGAATATAATGCATGGATTGATTCCATTACGATAAACGCAGTTGATTCCATCACTTTTGAAGTTGATATGGAGTCGGATGGTTCATTTTATGGGATCAACCAATCGGCTCAGAAATACACAATAAATCGGATTTTTGATGAGGGAAAATTTCTTGTTCCTAAGACAGGTCATGGTTGGTCTGCAGAGCGTGGAAACAATTTAATAGATAATATAAAGGGATTTATACAAGGACATCATTCTATTGTTAAAGGTGATGATAATGTAAGAGATGGTGCAGATCGTGTTACAACTTTTGCTGATGGATCAAAATTGTTTATACAAACAAAATATTACAACACCGCTGCACGCAGTATTGCTGCTTGTTTCAGAGAAGGAAAGTTTCGTTATCTTGATGCGGACGGTAAACCAATGGCAATTGAGGTTCCGGCAGACCAATATGAAGCTGCGGTCAGTTATATGGAAAATCGAATCGCTAATGGACAAGTACCGGGAGTAGACGACCCGTCAGAAGCAATAAACATAGTCAAGAAAGGGAACCTTACCTACCAACAGGCAAAGCATATCGCAAAAGCTGGAACTGTAGAATCCATTCTTTATGATGCGGCTCATGCTTGTGTTACTGCAGGAACATCTATGGGTATTAGTGCTGCGACGAATTTTGCTGTAAATTTATGGAATGGTGAATCTTTTGAGACAGCAATTAAAGAATCCTTATATCAAGGTTTACAAGCAGGAGGCACTTCATTCATAATCAGCGTGTTATCATCACAGGCTGCAAAAACCGGATTAAACACAGCTATGATTCCTGCGAGTAAGGTAATTGTTCATGCCCTCGGTCCGAAGGCTTCAGCGGTTATCGTAAATGCTTTCCGCCCTGCTGGTTCGGCGATTTATGGGGCTGCTGCAATGCAAAGCGCAGCAAAATTGCTGCGAGGTAATGTTATTACGTCCTCGGTAACATTTGTGGTGCTTGAGGCAGGAGATGTTGCAGATATCATACAGGGAAGAATATCCTGGAAGCAGCTTGCAAAAAATGCTTCTACAACAGCAGTGGGAATTACCGGTGGTGCATTGGGATATTTGGGGGGAGCTGCCATTGGAACTGCAATTCTACCCGGAGCTGGGACTGTTGTTGGTATAATAGTTTCTGCTGCAGCAGGTTGGGGCGCGAATGAAGGAGCAAAAGCAGTTGCGGATTTGATCGCAGAAGATGATGCGATTGAAATGATCCGCATAATTGAAACTCAATTTTCTATCATTGCAGAGGAATATTTCCTGGATCAGGATGAAGTGGATCAATCTGTTGAAAATCTTCAGACAATCCTTACCGCGGAAATGTTAAAACAAATGTACCAATTCAGAGATCATGAAGCTTTTGCCAGACAGTTAATTGAAATGTCTATTGATCCTGTTGTTTCTCAAAGGGATTATGTGGAACTTCCTTCAGAAGAAGAATATTCGGCTTATCTGACTGAGGTTTTGGAAGAAATTTATGAAGATTTGGAATACGCAGTCGTAACAGATTAGAAAGGAGTGAACAAGATGGATGCTGTTGACGTATTATTGAAATGCCTGAAGAAAAAACGAATTATAAATGACATTGCTAAGGCAAAAAATGAAGTGATTGTTGATAACATAACTTTAAAAAACCCAAAGGATCTTTTTATTCGGGATGCAATTTTCGGATTGGGCACGATTTTAGTAGAAGATCTGGAGAACCACTATTATATTTCATCAATTAAAACCGGTATATTTGGCAGTGTATTGACGTACGCTGTTATTATAAGACAAGATGCTCAAGCTCAGATAGCAGTATATGCTCATGAAGGGATGATCAAACAGAATCTTGCTAATAAAACGATAGAAAATCTAAAAAAAGTCCTATGCTGAAATAGGCAGCAAATTTTGATATCATTTTATAGAAAAGGCAATGTAGAGTTACCTGTTCGGATTTTACTCAGTAGGCTCAGGTAATAACACAGCTGGCTTTCGAATACGACAGATATAGACTGTATGTGAAGGAACAGGTGATTCTGCAGCATTGCCTCAATAATCAGCGGATTCTCGACGAACAGCTGCGGATGGAATACACACCTATCTTGAAGATGTAAAACAAAATGCTTAAAAATTTCAATCATTGATCGATGTTGCCTTTTCACCGAATCTGCGTAAATCAACATGCAGCAAAGCAGCGCCGCCATAAATGAAATCGCCCTTCTGTGTCTTTGTTTTGCTTCACTTATCAGATGGAAGCAATTTTCTTAAAATAGCCTGTTTTTCTTTGTGTTTTTTTGCCGTCGAAACAAAATTTCATGAATAATTCAGGATAATTATTACAAGAAAAACCATTTGTCATACTCCTCGTGACAAAAATGGTACCTGGACATGAAAGATCCCTCCCAGGTTGATTCACTATTTCCTATGAACGCCCCGGAAAACTGTCGTGCCGGTTCAATTCAGACCTCCACGCCCGCTGATTGACGCTTACTTCATAAATATCATTGGAAACAAGACCTTTGTCTTTCAGTCTTCGGGAAATATTATTCAGTGCATCCAAATAATGAGCGACGGAAGAATTACTCAGCCCTCGCACATCTGTAAGATATTTTGAATAATACGTTTTCAAAACGGATTGATTACTAAATTCATTTTCCATATAACATACCAGCTGCTGTTTATTATATAGGAAGATTCTGAAAAAACAGGATATACTTTCGGAAGCTATGCAGATAATTCTGATGGAGAACTATATCGGAAATATGATACAAAAGAATTAAGAAAATTACTCTCCTTAGAGATTCTCCAGGTATTCCCTCGCTGTCGGGTCGACTGTATCGGGAATGCCTAATTTTCGTCTGTCTTCATCAAGCCAGGACAGCAGTACTTTGCCTTGAGTGTAATCTTTCGCATACAAAAACACATCCAGCAAATAACGGTGGAGATCGTGTTTCTTCCGCTGGTAGGCGATCAGATCCGGATGATCATCGCAGATTTTGATTCCCTCCCGCAGCGCAGCTTCCGAGGCGTCGTATTCTTCGATGTCGAGGTACATGATGGCCGGCGGGATGATGCAGTTGTCGATGAAATCCAGCCCTGCCGGGTAGAGTTTTTCACCGATCCCGCGGGCTATTGCAACCCAATCGTCGGTTTCCTTACGATCCTGCCCCAGTTCCGCCCAATAGAAACCCATGGCAGTGGCAAATCCACAGCGGATCTCGGAATAGGGAAGGCATTCCTTTTCAATAATATCCATCAGTTCCCGGATCAGCCCCTCGATGCCGGTGTCATCCTCACTCCCGCTCCGCGTCAGGATATTCAGTTTGCCAAGAAGAAATTCCACCAGCAGGTGTTTGCGTTCCGGCGGAGGAGCCAGACGGGCATGACCAATCCCCTCTTCCAGCCAAAAGAGGATCTTTTCAAGATCTTCCGGGGCATTGCGGTAATCATAGATGTTGCCCATCAAACTGCAGAATTCGGCTTTTGTCCGTTCATCCACCGCGTATTGCTCCGCGCTTTCCATCAGCTGAGCTGCAGCATCATAATCCTGCCGTTCAAGCAGCGCTTTTTCCACAACTTCGACCACTTCCAGAATCTCCAGCGGACTCAGATGAGCGGGATGATCCAGCAACTGCTTTCCGTAACGCAGAATTGCCTCATCCTCGTGTTTCGGCAGATTAATCACCATTGCCTGATAAAGCTTTTGCGCTGGTGGGCTGCCTTCAAGCTGTGTATCATTGGAGAGAGCGTCAATAACTCCACGGGCAACGGTCACGGAATGATCCAACTTCCGGTGATCAGTGATGATTTCATATGGATCCGGGCTATCATCCGGACTGTGGTGACAGTCCCGTGAAGGGACAGTCCCCGTTATGTTGTATAAATTGATCTCTTCTTTATGGCTTTCCGATGTAATTTCCAGATGCAGCGTATCAAGAACATGATTTGCTCCGGACAGCGTGGCTGCCGTTCCCGGAAGATCGCGGATCACATCGCGGATCAGCGGATGGAGGAAAATACGGTGATCCGTGGTCAGTGACCGGTGGCCGGAAGTTTGGGTGATCCAGCCGAATCGAATCAGCTGATGAATGATTCCGGTATCATTCACTCCGGTCAGCCGCATCAGTTCTTTCGGATCAATACCCGGCGCCGGGAAGAGCGCAGCAGCTTTCAGCAGCGAGATTTGTTTCTCTAAAAGACTGTCAGTATTAAATAAGCGGGTTATGATCGCTTCCAGCTGCTCATAACTGATCCGGTTATCGCGCAGGTAATCTACCCGTTCAGAGCCGGCATGGAGCAGTCCCTGTTTTCGCAGCAGCTCAGATGCCTCCGGGAGCGATAGGAAACTGTTGGAAATCTGCCGGGCAAAGAGCTCAATCGCCAGCGTATGTCCTGAAAGCTGTTGGATGATCGTTCGAATGACTTCTGTTTCTACGTCGCTTACATCCCGATCCAGATAATGGATGAACAGTCTCAGCAGGTCTTCCTTATCCTGAATGGCATCAAGTTTCAGTGTAGGTAGGTTCAGAGAGCCAAACGGCTGACGGGTGATGAAGATCTTCCGACAGCTTAGCTCAAGAATCCGGCTTAGATCGGGATCATGATGGTTTTCAAAGTTATCGATCACCAGCAGAACCCGGTCACGGGCAAGGATCTCACGGATCTTCCTCAGTTTCCGCTCGAAATAATCCGCTTTCTTTTCTTCCGGGAAGCGTTCTGTGCCATTGATTCGCAGGTGATCGTCATCCGTGATCGTCTGCAAAAGGCTGCTTCTGTAATACAAAAAGAGGACACTGTCCCATTCCCCGCGATGCTTTGCCAGAAAGCTTTGAATGAGCGTGCTTTTCCCAATCCCGCCCATGCCGCTGACAAACAGGTTCTGTTGCGAATCATTTTCAAACCAGGTTTCCAGCGCATCCATTTCGGCGGAACGTCCGATGAAATACGCGGGTGCATTCAATGGCGTGGAAACCAGGTACGGATAAACCGGATCCGCAAGTTTTTCGATAATTTCCAGTTCACGGGAAACATCATCCATGTGCTGCCAACGGTCGGGAGGAAAGGCAGCAAGCGTTTTCCGGAAGAAATTTTCGAGATGCAGGAAAAGCTTATCCGGGAAGCTTCCGGAAAACCTCATTTTTGTGAAATCATAACCTGCACCTTGTACGCAATCCGGCGCTTCCGGAGTCCTTCCGAAGATCAGATAAAACATCAAAGCGCCGATCCCATAAATATCGGTGTGAAATCCTAATTTCGAAAACTGTCCCCGACGGAGTTCCAGTGCGGCAAATCCTTTGGTATAAGAGAGCAGCGAACCGGTCTTTTCTTTCAAAGCGGTAAGGGGAATCAGGCTGTCAAAATCAAAGAGCTGGACCCGTTTGGATATTCCGTTGATGACGGAAATATTATCCGGCTTGATGTCCAGATAAAGATATCCGGCTTTATGGATCGCACTGATGGCAGATGCGGTCTGGCGTACCACGGAAACGCAATCCCGCAGGGATTTCAGATCTAAGGAAGAAAGTACATTTTCCCGCGACCAGGCTGAAACAACATAGACCGTATGATTTGCTTCGTAAATATTAATGGTATTGATGATCGCATCAGAAGCTGCTTCAGCATAAAACAAACGATTGCAAAGACGGAAATCGTCATACATCTCTGCCCTGGCATCTGCGAATTTGTCTTCTGCAGCGTCGGGACAGGACAACGCTCCGGATGATTCTCTGTTCAGCGGAATATCAAAGGGATAACATTCTTTGATCCGAACCAGCTTCGAATCTCCTGCATTCGTCTGATATAACGCATCATAAACAATGCAGGAACCGCCCCGTCCGGCTTCACCCTTAATCGTATAAAGTATGCCCGGTCCGAAGTTCAGCTTTGTATTTTGATCCAATGCAGTTCGAATGTCCATTTCAAATCACTGAAGTTTCTCTTTGGTTTGATTAACTCTCAGCAAAACGTTGTGTTATCGCTTTGATAACAGTAAGTTTATCAAAATGAAACTGAATTCCGGTTTTCTGCGTGCAGCTCATTGAATTCAGCGCTGAGCAGCTGCCAGTAACTGCGAAATGCTTTCAATGGAGCTTCACGGCCGGCTGCCCAAAGAAATATCCAGTCATAGGGATTCCCTGCATAAATTTCCGGAAAACCAGCATCGAGCAGATATTGATCCATCTCCGAAAGACAGCGTTCCCGGTCATTCACATCTGCCATGTAGGTTTTTCTGTTGTGTGAAAGCGCCGTATTGATCCAAAACTGATAAAAAACAAGCAGAATCAACGTCTTGCGGATAAGGTCATGTTCTGTTGAGATACCGCGCAGTATCTTTTCGATGCTCTGCCGATTGGGAAAATTTTTAGCAGCGAACTGATGCAGGAATGTCGGATTATCAAGGAGGGGTTTAATCGTTCTGTCTTTTTCGACGTATCTTGTATCCTCTGTATCCAGACCCAGTATCTGAAGATAAATGTTCCAGGTCGAATCCGTGTCTTCTGCCGCTATTTGCCCGGCGCCTTCAAGAAGATATTTCCTTTCCCGTGCTGCGAGCCCATCCGGTGCCGAGATTTGAGTCCAAATATTTTTGATATATTCTTTTGCCTTCACCTGGTTATAAGTAAACTGCGTTCGGTTCTCACGGAAATACGCAATCAGCGTATTTTCATCCGGGCAGCTTTGGAGAAAGGAAACAATGTTTTTGGTATAAAGGACGGTTTCATCCCGGGGAACAGGACCTTTTGGCGGATTGGGGGCGGAAGCAATCAATCTTTCGGCAGTGGGATAATCCTTACCGTTGAAAATGCAGAAATAATAAACCGCTTCCCGGATCGTGTGACAGTCGAAACTGCGGTCCAGCATGACCATCCGGAAAAAATCATCCGTTTCCTCGATGGTGAGATGAAGGGCAAAGGCAATACGGAATCCTGTTTCCCGTTCGAAACCGTTGGGTTCTGTGATCCATTTCGATGCATTCCTGGCTTTCGCAGGATCGATCCCTGCAGCGGCGAATTTTTCCTTCAAATATGCGCCTTTTGCTGCCGGGCTGTTTTCACCGCAATATCCATGTGTATCAAGAAAAACACTGAGCGCCGCTCCATGCCCACGAAATGAAGCAATGATCTCCGGAAGTTTGTTCTCCGCTTCATATTCATAAAAATCCGCCGCACCCGCGGTCAAGGTTTTCGTGTAGTTGTCCATATACCGCTCCCTGTATAACAGCAATAGAGGCCTCTGATACGAGATCTCTATTATTATAACGGAAAGTATGATTTGATTGGAGCTAAGAAAACCAGCTTGTTTTGATTAGCGATATAATATGATTAATATTTTTTATCAGCGGGGGTACAATGAAAAGAACAGGATGCTCATTTTGGATCTTGAAAAATCAATGCCGTCAAATGAAGGGCTGAATTATTCCGGATATCTTTTTCCTCAGATCCAATACGAAGAAATGCGCGATGAAATCGATGAATAGAGTATTCAACAAGATCCTTATATGTTTTGCCGCGGTACTGATGTTGTGTTCATTTCCGCCGGTACATGCAGAGAGTACAGTTGATAACGCGTTCAAGGCCTTCATGGATAATGGTGCCGGACGTTTTTATACAGCCGATGAGGACGGGTTTATCGTTCTGGAACTGATTCCAGCTTTCGGAAAGCTTTTTGCATCTTCTGCCTACTATACTAAAGAAGCGTCCCTTTACTCTTACTTCGCATCAGAACTTCTCCCGCTTACCGGGTCTCCGACCTCTTTTGTTTTCAATATCCGTTCGTTTTCCAATATGTCTAGGGGCGGGAATTATTGGGAGGGAGAGACCCGTCAGCGCCTTTCGCTTCAGCCTTACAGTGTACTGATCAGTGATTACCACGGAGACGGGGATCCTCTGATCTCAAAAAAACCTGTCCTGCTGATAAAACAGGATGACCTTCCGACGATATTTCCGTATAATCCCTCTTCTGTTCAAAAAATGTATGGCAATACCGGAACAACAGCACTTCCGGAATACCTGAAGGGAGTCTGGCTGGCTTCACTGATGAGTAATGGATCCAAAGTAACCGTTAATCTGTCTCTGGAATCAGACGGAACAATGACCTTGTTGCGGGAACCACCGAATAATTACCCGCCGATTCTCGCAAAAGGCGGTTATGTTCTTTCACAGGATTCAGAAGATATTTTCACACTTTGTTATCTCGTAAGCTCTCCTTCACACGGTACGATGCCTTATGATGGCTGTGTAAAGCTGTGGTCAGACGGGATCGGGATGATCCTTGAAGATAAAGGAGAGGAATTCAGATATCTGCTGATGATGGGCAAGGAGCATATCGGTTTTGAGAAGATCCGATAAAATACCGGCAGAAAGTACAAAAAACCGGTCGTGGAAATATATCCCCATTTATTATCAGTCCTTCCTTGGCATTTAAGGCATTCTTCTATATCGTTTCCGCCGGTGACCCGAAAGCTTCTGCCGGTCAATCGGAACTTCTGGCTGTTTTCGACTCAGATGGCGCAGCTTACACTCACGCGGAATGGGGTGCTCAGGATCCTGCAGATGAGCAGAATGCAGCCGTTGCAGCCATGCTCAGCGAAGGAAATTCTGCGAATTTTGTGACATTCACAGCAGGAACCACTCTGGCAGAGGGTGCATCAGCCTCCGGCGGTGCCGGTGAGAATATGACTTCCTTCGATTATGCCTATAAGATCGAGGCTGTCCGTGACTGGATTTTCCAACAGTAAGAACTGAAATCAGCTGGCATAAAATATGGCTTACTGAAACTGGGACACGACATCTGAACTGAATATACGATACCACGATAAAAAAGACGATACCGTGTTCATGTATATCGGATCGCCGGTATCGGCAATCCTTTACAAGTGTATTGTAACCAAAACAGACATTCCTTATTTCTATCAGCGGGAAGGCCTGACGATCACCAGACTGATGCGTATCAAACTTCAGACGAGATATGATCCGGAGATGTTCACATTCGAGCGCCTGAAAAATGAATTTGACATTTATGCCGTTCGCGGTCCGAGAGGAATCCCGCAATCGCTGAGCGATGCTCTAAATATCAAGAGTTGATTCCAAAGATATCTAAAATTGAGCTGGAATGATCAACATTCAATACTATCTATTCCTTACGCAGCAATTTGAAATGATTCTTCCGAAATACAATAATTCCTTCATCACGCATGCGGCCAAGTTCCTTTGACATATTGGTCCGTTCAAGGTTCAGGTAATCGGCAAGCTGCTGCCTGTCGAAGGGAATGTCAAATTCCAGTGAATGCCTCTGCTGCGAAACAGAATTCAAATATGCCAGCAGTTTGCTGCGGCAACCTTTCGGAGATGTATGGAAACTTCTGCCGGAAAGCACCAGATTCTTATGGGAGGAGATCAATAGCAGATTCCGCAGAATTTTCTCCTTGCAGAGCACTGAGCGGGATCCTTCAAATAAATATCCGATATAGAGAAATAGAATGC
>JAFRIR010000095.1 GCA_017432685.1 Flexilinea sp.
GATGAAGAAAAGCGCCGAACGATTTCACTTTACAGCTCTGTGATTCCTGTCGAATATAAGGATCACAAGGTCAACGTTCTCGACACCCCGGGCTACAACGATTTCGTTGGTGAAGTTATCTCAGCACTGAGCGTTGCAGACGGAGCTGTTGTTTTGGTTGACTCTGTCTCCGGCCGTGAAGTCGGTACTGAAATCACCTGGAAGCACCTGGACAAATTCAACCTTCCCAGAATCGTTGTCATCAACAAGATGAACCGCGAAAATTCCGATTTCAAAAAGGCCATGGCCTCTATGCAGGACTATACCGACAAACGCCTGATCCAGGTTCAGATCCCCTGGGGTGAAAAACTGGATTTCAAAGGCGTCATCGACATCCTGACCATGAAAGCCTACTCCGGCACTGACAAAAACGGTGTTGAAATCCCGGCCGAATACAAAGCTGAAGCTGAAGAACTGCGCGCTCAGCTCACCGAAGCTGCTGCTGAAGGCGAAGAAGAACTGATGGAAAAATTCTTCGAAACCATGGAACTCTCCGATGAAGAGATCGTCCGCGGTTTCAGCAAAGTTGTCAAAGAAGGCGGATTCATCCCGGTTTACTGTGCCGCTCCGACCGCCGAAATCGGCATCACCCCAATTCTGGATGCCATCGTCAACCTGCTCCCGAACCCTGCTGAAGCAGCTCCGAAGAAGGCTGAAAACAAAGCCGGTGAAGAGATCGAACTGGAATGTGCCGATGACAAACCGTTTGCGGCCTATGTCTGGAAGACTACAGCCGACCCGTTTGTCGGGAAACAGACTTACATCCGCGTCTACTCCGGTGTGATGAACGCCGATGCCCGCGTTTGGAACAGCACCCGAGAAGTTGAAGAACGCTACGGCAATCTCTATGTGCCGTGCGGCAAAGACAACACCGGTGTCAAGACCATCCATGCAGGCGACATCTGCTGCGTAGCAAAACTGAGCGAAACCATCACCGGTGATTCCTTCTCCGACAAGGCCAACCCTGTCAAGATCAAAAAACCTGAATTCCCGGGTTCCCTCTACAGCGTTGCCATCTTCCCGAAGACCCAGGCCGACTCCACAAAGATCAGCCCGACCCTCACCCGCCTGTGCGAAGAAGACATGACCCTCACCTGGCACAATGACATGGACACCAACCAGACCATTCTGCAGGGTATGGGCGACCAGCACATTGATGTTGCCATCCGCCGTGCCGAAACCAAGTTCCAGGTCAACCTGCTCACGGAAGTCCCGCGCGTTCCTTACAAGGAAACTATCACCAAAAAGGCTGAAGCCATGTACCGTCATAAGAAACAGACCGGTGGTTCCGGCCAGTTCGGTGAGGTCTGGCTCCGTGTCTTCCCGAACCCGGATACAGATTTCGAAATCAAAAACGACATCTTCGGCGGCGCCATCAGCGCTTCCTACATTCCGGCCATTGAAAAGGGTATCCGCAACGTCATGCGCGAAGGTATCCTGGCCGGTTTCCCGGTCCACGGTGTGACCGTCTCCGTCTATGACGGTAAGGAACACCCGGTCGACTCCAAACCGATCGCCTTCGAAACTGCCGGCCGTGAAGCCTTCAAGCTGGCCTTCAAGGATGCCGGTCCGGTTCTGGAAGAGCCGATCATGAATGTCCGCATCATCGTCCCGGAAGAGAACATGGGTGATGTTCTGGGTGACCTGAACACCCGCAGAGCCCGTGTGATGGGTATGGACACGGAAAAGGGTGAGAGCACCGTTTCCGCTACCGTTCCGCTTGCTGAAATGCAGCGCTATACCACCACGCTCCGCTCCATGACCGGCGGCCGCGGCTATTTCGAAATGGAATTCGCCAACTACGAAAATGTCCCGCCGCATGTGACGCAGGAAGTGATTGCCCAGCATGAAAAGGACAAGCAGGCTGACGCCAATAAATAAGCAATTCTGACACAGATGAAACAGGTGGCTCAACGCGGGTCACCTGTTTTTTATGGGTGACCTGATATGGAATCCATCCCTTTTCACATCCGACCGATAGAAATCAGCAAAGATGCCGCTCAGATCGCTGTGCTGGTCAGGAACAGTTTCCGTCCCTGGCTGGACCGCGGCAATCTGGACTATCTGAATGATCTTGAAAAGGCAGGAATTAATGCGAAAAAATACCCGTTCTGGACAAGCCTCACCGGCTTCCCGTACAGCATGTCCGGCGTTGTCTGCACAGATGAGTCCGGGGCAGTGATCGGGACGATCACCACAAGTCCGTTTTACCTGCACGAAAGGAAATGCTGCCTGCTCACCAATGTCTGTGTCTCAGCGTCCCACAGAAAACAGGGCATAGCCTCTCAGATGATCGACAGGATCGCCCGATCTGAAACACAAGCCGGAACATACGGGCTCTATCTGCAGACCAGGATGGCGGAAAGCGGGCTGAAAGATTTTTACAGAAAGCAGGGTTTTTCCGTGACAGACTATCGGGAAACCCGGATCCTCCCGGAGAACGGGAAAATAAAGTCCTCTCCGGACATCCATCTCGAACCTGTTCCTGGTTCAGACATTGATATATTCCGGAAGATGTTTGGGATCCGCTATCCTGAAACGGTGCTTTGGAACCTTGATTATGCTGAAGATCTGTTCCAACCCGGAAGGTTATCCGACATTCTGAATCGGATCCTGACTCCGGGAAGACGATTCCTGAGAGCTGTTGACAAAAACAATCGTGTCACCGCCTGGGCTGCTTTTCAAACCATGAATGAAGGGCAGGATGTGCTGTGGTTCATTCCCAACGAGAACACACCGGACGAGCTGCTTTCGGAAACCTTGTGCAGTATCTGTGCTCAATACCGGGGCAGGAAAGCGCTGAAGGCCGATGTCCCGGCGGGAAATTCAGGAAAGATTTTTCAATCATCCGGCTTTTCCCTCCAGCAGACACTGGTCTGGATGTGGAAACGGCTATAGGCCGCACCTGTCCATCGCAGCACGGACCGCATCCGCAGCGGTTTGCCAGGTGAAGCGCTGCATAACACGCGCGTGCAGATTTTCTCCGATACGTTTCCGCTCGTCCGGATCATCAACAAGTCCCTGAATCGCTTCTGTCAGTGCATCGATATCTCCGGCGGGCACGAGCCTGCCGTGATCATTGTCCGGGACGATTTCCAGCGAGCCGCCGCTTGCCGTGACTACCACCGCGTTCCCGCACATTCCCGCTTCAAGGACCCCGGTCGGCTTTCCCTCTATAAAATGAGAAGGCAGGCAGTAGATGGCTGTATCAGCCAGCAGATACGGAATTTCGGAAAAGGGGATCTGTCCCGGAAAAAGGATGTTTTCCCGTCCTTCCCAGGAACGGACCAATTTTCTCTCACCTTCTCCGGCGATCACCAGATAAAGTTTGTCACCCCGCAGCCGGTCAAAGGCATCCAGCAAATCTGTCACCCCCTTTTCCCGCATGATCCTGCCGGAAAAAGTGATTAAAAGCGAATTCTCCGGGATTTCATGCTCCCGTTTCCACGTTCCGGGATGCCGCAGCCCCTCTGTGAAATCCTGAGGCGCCACACTGTTGGAGATCACCCCCACACCATGGATGCCGTAATGTTCCAGCCATTTCAGCCCGGCATGAGAAACCGCATAAAAATCATGCGGGATCTTTTTTTCACGCTCCGTCAGCAAACGGTCATAAAGGTGCCAGACACGATCCACGACCGGATTTGGCATCATGACATCCCCCGCACCATGCTCGATTTGAATGAACGGGATCTGATGCCGGTGAAGGATCTCACACCCCAGCAGGCTCAGCAGATAAAAACGGCATTGGACAATACCGAAATCGACCTGATTGTCTCTAAACCAGTCACGCACCAAACGGACGGCAGACAATTTCGGGACAGGGAAGCGCCCTTTCTGCAGTGAAAAACAGGGAAGGAAATGTACTTCCACATTTCCTTCCCTGATGATTTCAGGTGAGAGGTTTTCAGTGTTCATACAGAAAACCGTGACCTGATCGGTTTTTGAAAGTTCGGCAGCAATCGATTGCGAGAACTTTTCCACTCCGCCAAGATGAGGCATATACAGCGCGGAAAAGATAACGATTTTTGCCTGTGACATCGTGATCAGATATGACGGATCACCATCACGACTTTGCCCATAATGTGAACCTGCTCCGGGTTGTTGATATAAATCGGTTCCATTGTCGGATTGGCAGGCTGCAGGCGGACACGATCCCCTTCATTGTAATAATATTTCAGCGTTGTTTCTTCATCATCTGAAAGCCAGACGGCGACCATGTCACCGTTCCGTGCATCAGAAACCTGGCGGAACACGACCCGGTCTCCATCGTTGATCATGGCATCGATCATGGAGTCACCGGAAACTTCAAGCACGAAAAGCTCCTCGACAGGTTCTGAATCCGGCAGCATTTTCCGAGGGATTTCCACAAAGCTTTCATCATCGTAATAGGGAAGGTCGGAACCGGGCACCGGGATCGGCGCACTGGCAACGATCCGTCCCAGAATCTGAAAACGAACCACATCACGGCGGCTGTAGGAAACCGGTTTCCTTTTGGTCTGGGGTGTCTGTTCATAAGGCTTGATCACGCGAAGGCTGCGGGAAACATGCTCGTCACGGTCCAGATAGCCCAAATGGATCAGCTGGCGAATGTAATAGTCAACCAGTGAAGTAGACGGAACGCCGATGTAGTCACCAATCTCCCGGATGGAGGGTGAATAACGGTTTTCCTCCTGATATTTTTCCAGAAATTCCATGATTTTCTGTTGGCGCTCAATGGTATATTTACCTTTTCTTGGCATTTTACCCTCCCTTAATCAACGCTGAAACAATTTTCTAAATTGTTCTATGAAAATATTATCAGAGAGTTTACAAAATGTCAATAAAAATATTCAAAATTATGACGAAGTTAACTGAAGCAATTTAACTGAATTTACACAATGTTACATCAGCTAAACCAATTAACGCGGTTCTGAAGAATCCTCCGGAGCCGGCTCCGTTTGTTGGTTATCTCTTTCGACAATATAGATCGGCCGTTTCCGTGATGCATCAAACGTCCGCCACAGATAGCCACCGATAACACCCAATGTTGTCATCGTGATCCCGAAACTGAACAGCTGGAAAATAAACATGGTCGTAAAACCGGAGACCGGAATGTTGCCTGCAATCTTGTTGATGAGCACCACGATCGCCCATACAAGGGAAATAATGAAAGCAAGAGCGCCTACCAGCGTTACGACCGTGATCGGAACCGTGGAGAAACTGTAAAGTGTATCCATGACCAGACGGATCTTTTTCTGAAGTGTCCAGCGGCTTTTCCCGATCTTCCGCTCCTGCCGCACATAAGGAACCTCTGCCGTCTTGAACCCGCTCCATAGGATCTGTCCGGTCAGTGCGGAATCTTTTTCATCCATCATGCTCAGCACATTGATCACCTTCCGGTCGATCAGGTAAACATCAAACCCGTTTTTCGGCATTCTGCAGAGAGCAAAAGTCCGGACAAGCCAATAATAAAAATTTGCGAAAAACTGCTGTGATTCCGATTCTTCCCTGCTCTCCCTTACGGCCAGCACGACGTTATAGCCCTCCTGCCAGCGCTTATACATTTCCGGGATGAGCTCTGTCGGTTCCTGAAGATCAGCAGCCTTAACAACGGCACAATCCCCGCTGCAGTGTTCCAGGCCGCACAGAATCGCCGCGTGGGAACCGAAATTTCGTGAAAGTTGATAGATCTTTACATGCTCATCTGCCGCGGCAATCTTTTCCATCTCAGTCCAGCTGCCATCCCCGGATCCATCATCAACCATGACGATCTCGTAATCAAACAAAGCCGGCCGGATGATTTTCTCCCGTATGTCCTCATACAGCGGGCCCAGGTTTTTTTCGTTATAGTAGACCGGAATAATGATGCTAAGCTTCGCCATTGCCGCACATCCTCTGGAATTCGGAAAAATCTCTTATATACTCATCCGGGTCATAATGCTCACTGGCAAGCACCAGCAGGACAGAATCCGGGCTGAAATCATACATATCCTTCCAGACCATAGCCGGAAGATAAATACCGGTATGCGGATGGTTCAGGCTGATGACCATCTCGTTTCCGGAGCGGTCGACGACCCGCACCTTGCTTGTCCCCGCTACATTAACAAGAACGAATTCAGAGCGGCGGTTTGCGTGCCTGCCACGAATAACATCCGGATCGGAGCCATAAATATAAAACACCCGTTTGATCTCAAAGGGAATGTCCGTCTCGCCTTCCATAACGACAAGGCGTCCTCTCCGGTCACCGTTCTCCCTGAACTGCAATAATTTAACTTCTGTCATCTCCGGCATAAAACTCTTCCTTCAGGATCGAATACCAATCCCAGTCATGCCACTCATCGCGCAGCTTCAGATGTTTCCGAAAACATCCTTCAAAATGAAACCCTGCTTTTTCATAGAAATACTTTGCCCGCTTGTTATCCGAAAGCACATTCAAATAGACCCGTTCCAGTTCCAATTCCCGGAAAGCGATTTCCAGCAGCAATTTCGTTGCGGTCAGCGCAATATCATGGCCCTGCGCCTCAGAGCGCAAACTGACAGCATAAAGCGCATGGGCGTTTTCCCGGTCTATATCCTCAAGGCTGATAGTCCCGAGATATTGATCTCCGTCATCGGCAATGGCATAATGGCGATTGCTTTCCGTGAAAGACCCGGCAATAAATTGTCTGACCCGCTCCTCAGTCATGGAAGCGGCATCAAAGCGGAACCAGCGGTTTATTTCCGGATCATGCATCCATTCCAGCATTCCCGGGATATCCTTTTCCTCAAGTCTGCGCAGCCGTATCATCCCGCTCATTCAGCCTTTTCGCGAAATTCATTCAGCGCCTCTATGACCTGATCCTGTTCGGCTTCTGTCATGCCGTTATACATCGGCAGACTGAGCACTTCGTCAGCAGCCTGTTCCGTAAAAGGGAAACTGCCCTTGCAAAGGCCAAGATATTGATAAGCCTGAGAGAGATAAGGCGGGATCGGGTAATGAATGATGGAACCGATTTCCCGGCTTTCCAGCCAGGCCATCAATTGCTCACGCCTGGGAGACCGGATCACATATTGATGCCAGACACAGTCAGCGCCGGACCGTACAGCAGGAAGCTCGATCAGCGGATTACGGACCAGACTGCTGTAGCGTCCTGCAAGACGAACCCGTTCCGCATTCAGTTCCGACATATGACTCAGACGGACCCGCAGCAATCCTGCCTGCAGTTCATCAAGACGGCTGTTGGTACCGACCATGCTGTTATAATATTTCTTCTCACTGCCATAATTCCGGAAAATCCGAAATTTTCGGGCCAGTTCCTCATCATCTGTGACGATCGCCCCGGCATCACCGAAAGCGCCGCATCCCTTTGTCGGATAAAAACTGAAACAGCCCACACTTCCGAAGGTGCCTGCAGTTTTCCCCCGCCAGTGGTTCCCGTGAGATTGCGCACAGTCTTCCACGACTTTCAGCCCGTATTTCTCCGCAATACGCATCACTTCTGTCATATCACAGGTCTGTCCGAACAGATGGACCGCAAGGATCGCTTTCGTCCGCGGAGTGACCGCAGCCTCGATTTGAGAAGCATCCATGTTGAAGTACCGGTCTGATTCAACGAAAACAGGAGCTGCACCGTTCATTGTGATGCCCATTACACAGGCGATATAGGCATTGGAGCTCACGATCACTTCATCCCCGGGACCGATGCCGAGCAGCCGGAAACTGATCCACAGGGCATCCAGACCGCTGCCCAGCCCGACACAATACTTTGCACCGATCCAGTCCGCAAACTCCCGCTCAAAGGCAGTGACCTCCTGCCCAAGGATATACCATCCACCTCTCAGAACATCAAGCGCCTTTTGCTCAAACTCCGGTGCGTAGAGCTCATATTGCCGTTTCAAATCGTTCGCCAAAATCTTCATGTTCTCAATTATAAAATAGTTTGCATTTTCCTGCCAATCCCGGCGCTCATCTTGTGTCTGAAACAACAGATTCGATCTCGCTCCCCATGAAAACGGTTTTTCCGTGTTATACTCTTTAGCGCATCTCTAAAATTTATCAGGCGGGGGTATGGGGGCGGCAGCCCCCGGAAACCTCCCAAGGAGATTCAGAGAACAAATTCTCTGAATCTCCTTGGGACAGAAAAAAATGATGTTTTTAGAGGTTTCCTTTAGTAAAAGCAGAAAGAATTTTCTTAAATCATGAGTGAAAAGACAAAATCCTTCCTGACCGAATTGATCTGCGGGAAATGGTTCCCGCTGCTGCTTCTCCTTGTAATGGCCTGCACCTATGCCACACAGCTGCCCCAGCTCGGGTTTTACCTCGACGACTGGGTCTCCATTGCTGCCTATGACCAGGGTGGGGAGAAAGGCCTTCTGGCTTTCGGGATCAACGACAGCCGTCCCTTTGCGGCCTGGGTCACGGCAAAGTTTTTTGCTATATTGGGCACCGGTGTCCTGCAATGGCAGCTCATCACGCTTTTCTGGCGCTTTGCTGCCTCCATAACGTCGCTGGCGCTGTTGAAAAGTGTCTGGCCGGAACGGAAAGTCATGGCGGGGTTCATCTCATTGCTCTTCGGCGTTTTTCCCTATTTCAAGCACCAGGCGATTTGCATAGCCTATTTCATGATCCTGTTCCAGTATTTCGTGGTTCTGCTTTCATTCCTGCTTACGGTCAAAGCGCTTCAGACTCACAACAAATGGATAAAGATCCTGCTCTTTCTTCTTTCCTATGCCACGAGTCTGTTTCATTTGTCTTGTCTGGAATATTATATGAGTCTGGAAGCAGCCCGGCTTGTCCTGATTTATCTTGTTATCCGAAAACGCGGCTGCGATACAATTGGGCAGACGATCAGGAAAACGATTCTCATCTATTTGCCCTTTGTCGTCATCCTTGGCTCCATTCTGGTTTATCGCTTTGTTTACATTCCCAGCCTTTCGGCCGATGTCCGTCCGGTGAACCTGTTCTCAAAATACGGCGGGCTCAACCTCATTCTCCACATGGCAGGTCTGGTGATCCAGTACCTCACCGAATCACTGCTGGGCGTCTGGTACCAGAGTATCCGGCCTTCTGAGCTTGAATTAACTATGCGCAATACACAGCTCGGTCTTGGGCTCGGTCTTCTCGCGGCAGCAGCTCTTTTTCTCATTCTAAAAGTAACACATAAACGGGAACCGGAAGCAGGTTCAAAACCGGACTATGAGATGCTTTTTCTCGGAACGGCAGCCATGCTGCTTGGTTTTCTGCCCGGTATGGCCATTGACGCCTCACCGACCGTAAACACGAACTACAATGACCGCTATCTGCTGCCGAGTTTTTGGGGCATTGCGATCTTTACCGTTTCCTGGATGACGATCGTTTTCAGGAATGTCAAACTCCGCTATCTGCTCTTTTCCGGCATGGTCTGCATCGCTGTCTTTTTCCAGATCCAGAATTCCTATATGTACCGCTATTCCTGGAAATACCAGCAGCAATTCCAATGGGAAATGAAATGGCGCGTGCCGGACCTGACGGAAAACACAGCTGTGGTCAGTGACGGCGTTGTCGCCTCCTTCATGGGCGGCTGGGCAGATTCCAGCATGCTGCTGGAAATGTACGGCAAAAAACAGGGCATCACCCCGACACCCTACTGGTACCTGAACCCCGGTGATACTGCATTTCTCTCCGCTCTCGGGACGGATTCCCCGATCTATGTCAAGTCGAAAATGTACGAATTCATGACAGCCTCCGAAAACGTGCTTGTGGTCACAAAACCGGAATACGGCAAATGTGCCTGGGTCGTCGATGAAGCGGACGCAGCAAATCCTTATCTGGAAGACGGTGTCAAACCTTACGTGAGCTATCAAAACAAATCCCGGATCATTTTGGAATCAGACCACCGGATGCCGGCTGATATTTTCGGGACTGACTATGTCCACGATTGGTGCTACTATTTTGAAAAGGCGGACCTGGCTTTTGACCGTCAGGACTATGCTGAAGCGCTGCACCTTTATGAGGAAGCTTCTGCCGTCGGTATCTCCATGGGGAATGCCACGGAGATGCGGCCTTTCATCAAGTCCGCCGCCTTCTCCGGAGATTGGGGAAAGGCGCTGGACTGGTCCGCAGCAGCGAACAACGTGAGACCGGAGCTGACCGGGAATTATTTTGCAAACCTCTGGCACATCCTGGACCGCGATGTTCCGGATTCTCCTGAGAAAACGGAAGCAATGATCAAAGCCCAAGAGTTGTTCGGTTCCGGAAAATGAAAACCTTCCTTCTTCTCTTTCTGCCACTGTTCGCATGTTTTTCATGGATTTCCTGCAAAGCGGAAGAACACGTGATCTCACGCGGGGAGACCTGTCTGCAGATCGCCATCGACCATGACCTCACCATGGACCAGCTGCAGCGCCTGAACCCCGGCGTTGACCTGGAGATGATGATCGTCGGCGACATCCTGATCATCCCGGATGAAGGTGTATCCTTTGATGACTTCATCGCCCGCCGTTATGCGGAAGTGCTGCAAGTAACTGAAAGCAGCTGTAATATCACGGTTGACGGATCTGCCCTGTGTTTTCTGCACACGGAAAACATTTCCGACTCGCCTCTGTTTGATGTCCGGGTCACCGTGAAGGTACAGGGAGAAAACAACGCCTATGCGCAATCCTCGGCTGACATTCCTCTGATGCAGATCCTTCCGGGCGAGAAACTCCCCATGGCGGTGACCGTACCCGGGAATTTCGACACAGTGAAAAGTGTTACAACCCGGGTGGAAAACCTGAGCGTTTCAGACAAACTGCAAAGCTCGTTCCGCATTCCCGAATCATTTTACACAGTAAAGAACAGCTTTCCGCCCGACAGGATCAGCGGAACTTCCACGATCGAGTTCACTGCTGAAGGGATCACAGCATACAGCGGGAAAAAGGTCAACGTGCTCGCTGCCGCATACGATGCCGAAAACAGTTTGATCGGCGTCCGCTCACTTTATACGGACTTTTATCCCCGGATCGACATCACAGTCTATTCCAATGGTTGGCCTATCGAATCCATCGAACTGCGTCTGGAGGCATACTGAATGCGGATACTGGTCACCGGGGCGACGGGCTTCATCGGTTCAGCGCTTTGCCGTGCCTTATGCGGAGACGGTCACGAGGTGGCAGCCTTTCACCGCACCACCAGCTACATCGGGGGCATCAGCTCCTTTTCACTGGTCCGCCTGGTGGGTGACCTGACGGATCCCGATTCCGTGCTGGAGGCGGTCGATTCCTTCCGTCCCGAGGTGATTTTCCACCTCGGGGCCCAGATGAACGCGGCGCCCACCATCAACAGGATCATGCAGGTCAACGTTCTCGGGACCCGTTCGGTCCTGATGGCAGCGCTGCGCAGCAGAGTCAACCGGGTAGTGCTGATGAGCTCCGCCACCACGCTGGGACTTCCGGAACCCTTTACATCAACCAAACAGCAGCCCTCCGAGCTGAACGAAGCCAGAGTTCAAAATTCTGAAACAGGCCTGTGGCCCTTTGCCCAGTCCAAATACCTTGCTGAGATGGAGGCCCAATCCGCCGCCACCGGCGGACTGGACACCGTGATCGTAAATCCATTCATGGTCATCGGTCCCGGGAACCGCTACCGGCGCAAAAGTTCATTCATGATGCAGCTGAAAAACAACCCGCCCCGGATGATGATGCGCGGGGGAATCAACGTGATCCCGGTCAATGATGTGGTGACCGGGCTGCGCCATGCCTGTCGTTACGGGAAAAGCGGCGAACGCTACCTGCTCTGCGGTGAAAACATATCTTATGAGAAATTCTGTCAGCTTTGCGGGAAAGCCGGTGGTTTTGAAGGCCCGAAACTGTTATTCGAAAACGAGACACTGGCCCGCTTCATGGTAAAATTCGGTTTTGGGCATGAGCTGCGCATCGACAGTCTGGAAGGCAGCCTGTTTGCGTACGTGAACCGTTATTTTTACTACAATCCGAAAAAATCAAGGGTCAGCCTTCACCTGCCTCCGACGGAAAATCTGGAAACGACTATCGAAAACACCTACCGCTGGTACGAGGAAAACGCATGAAAAAAAAGTCTATCTGTCTCCTTCCCGAAGCTGCATCGCTGGGCGGTCCGCGCACTTTTCAGCGGAATCTGATCACCTGGGCTGCGGGTAACCCGGAGATCGATATTCATTTTGATGCAAACCGGGAAGACATCGATGCATTTCTCGTGATCGGCGCTCCGAAAAAATATTTCAAACGCCTGCTGGATGCCTGCAGACATGGGATCCCGGTGGTCCATCGTCTGAACGGCATGAACTGGATCCATCGGCAGCGACCCGAGAGCCTGAAATACTCGCTCCATTCTGAGGCAGCAAACCTGGCGATCGCTGCATACCGACGCTTTGTCTGTTCCAAAATCGTCTACCAAAGCCTCTTCTGTGAAGAACGATGGAACCGGGTCTACGGTAAAGTGAACAAACCCACCGCGGTCATCTTCAACGGTACGGATGTGCAGCGCTTTTGTCCCGGAGAGAAGGCGCCGGACTTTACAGGTCGGATCGACTTTCTCCTGGCCGAGGGCAGCTTCCGTTACGGGATGGATTTCGGGCTGGATGTGGCCGCGGAGCTGGCGCTGGGCCTTTCCCGGCGTTTTCCGCAGCCTGTGTGTATGCACGTTGCCGGGAAAACGGACCCTGCATCTGAGGCAAGAATACAGGAGCGGCTGAAGGAATCCGGAGGGATGGTTTCCGCGGTGTTTGAAGGCGTCCTTCCCCGCGAACAGCTCATCAGCCTCGAACGGAATGCTGCCTTTTTCTTCTCTTCCGAGATCAACGCCGCCTGTCCGAATGCCGTGATCGAAGCCATGGCCTGTGGGGCCCCGATCATCGGCTTTGACACCGGAGCGCTGAAGGATGTCACCGGGAACGCCGGGATCATTGTCCCTTACGGTGCCGATCCCTGGAAGCTGCAGCCGCCGCGCACCGCAGCGCTGACCGACGCAGCGGAAAAAATCGTCCGCGAAAATGAGTCTTACCGCCGTGCCGCCCGTACCCGGGCAGAGTCCGTCTTCCCGGTAGAGAAGATGGCCGAGGCCTATGTGGAATTTTGTCTGAGCTGAGCATAGGGGATAGTGAGTAGGGGATAGGGGATAGTGGATAGTGAGTAGTTGCTGGTTGCTAATGTCTAACGTCTAAAGTCTAATGTCTATTCCTTACTCCTGTTTTCAATTCTTAAAACTTTTCCTTCCTTAAAATTTCTTAAAATTCATAAAGTGGTTGCAAATTTTCCTTTTTTTGATATAATACCTTAAATAAAAATCTGTGTGCCGGTTTGGAGAGACCGGCAAGAGTTCAACACTCTGACAGATTACCCTCTGTGGGGTAAAAGGAGAGAGAGATGAAAAAAACTGTCATTTTATTGGCACTGATGTGCCTCCTTTCTGTTTTCCAAAGCGTTTTTGCAGAAACTACTTATCCAAAAGCTATAACTCCCATTATTTATGATGGAAGCGATAAAGCTCTTGTCATAAATGGAACTGCTGACCCTGTCACAATTGATGGAAAAGAATATGAAAGGAAATTCCTGTACTATGATGAAAGCGGAGATCGCTGGGTAGATTTTATACCGTCAGGTCATTTTCCCGGAAACTACACTGTCACTTATATTCTGGCAACTATTGGTGATGGCAATACCACTAAAGTAAGCGATCATGAATATACAATCAAAGATACATCAGGGAAAAATTCCTTTCCTGTCAGCATTAAAGAGTTCAACCCGCCGCAGCCATGGAGAGATCGCGTTGCAGACGGCGGCAAATGCGTCCTGATCCTTCCGGGCACCGGAAAAGCTTTAGGATTTGATTATTATGAATACAGTATCAACGGAAGTGACTGGTCACAAGATATACCAGAAGCTGTCGAACCGGGTACCTACACAATACATTATCGTCTCTCAAATCCAAAACATGATGTTTATCCCTCCACAGACCCCGTAGGATTCACAGTCACACTTGCAGCCGGCGGTCCGGGACCTGTACAACCGACCGCTACTCCGATCCCCTATTCTGATGATCCTTTGCCGATCAACCGCAGATATGACGGTGAGGCAAAAGATCTGGTAACGGCCGGGAAAAGCGAAGCAGGAAAAACCTGGTGGTATCGTCTTATCTCTTTCTCAAATACAGCTGCTGAAATAAAATCTGCTCCCTCAATGACATGGTCAACGGTTATTCCTGAAGGCGTTGAACCTGGCACGTATATTGTTGAAGTCGTTCAGCTCGATAATGATACTGATCCGAATACAAATTCTGCTATTCAGGGTGATTACATAACCGTAGTTATTACAAATGGCAGCGTGCAGCCACAACCACAACCCCAGCCGGGACCGAACCCTGATCCGCAGCCTCAACCGCAGCCGCAGCCCGGTCCGTCGAACACGAACGTACCCATTTACTACATCGGCGACGGCACGACCCTGTTCGGCAGCACCAACACGCTCCCCGCGACCGGTTTCCCGACCCGCATCCGCGTCCCCCTTTCCGTGAAGCCGGAGAACATTAATTATGAATCTCTCTCCATGCGCATCCAGATCCCGACCATCAACGTCGATGTGGAACTGACCGGCGTACCGGAAGTTGACGGCACCTGGGCCGTTGAATGGCTCGGAGACCAGGCCGGTTTGCTCAGCGGCTCCGCCCTGCCGGGTGATGGCTATGCCATGATCGCCGCGCACAACCACCTGAACACCATGGAGATCGGTCCCTTCGCACTGCTCTTCAGCCTGGAAGAAAACGACCGCATCTTCGTGAACACCGCTGATGACGGACTGCAGGTCTACAGCGTTTATGCCAATGAACTGCTGGAACCGGATGACATGCAGAAGATGGCTTCCATCGCACAGAGCGAAGCCAACTCCATCATCCTGGTCACCTGCGAAAATGAAATGGTCGAAGGTGGCTATCAGAACCGCCGCGCAGTCTTCGCAAAACCACTCTGAAATAAATAGTAAATAGTAAGTAGTAAATAGTGAGTAGTAAATAGTAAATAGCAAATAGTAAATAGTAAATAGTAAGTAGTAAAAAGAGAGCTATACAAAAGGCAGCTCTCTTTTTCTATATCCTATATCCTATTCCTTATTTCCTAACACCTACCACCTAACATCTAAACCCTATACCCTATACCCTATACTCTATATCTCCGCATAATTTCCAAGGAACCAGACCTCGGGGCAGCTGCGTTCGAGGTCCGCCAGCATCGCAGGCACCCCCGGCTCTTTCACCGAAGCCTCCAGCTCCACAAAGAAGACAAACTCAAAATTCCGTCCCGGGATCGGGCAGGATTCCAGCTTGATCATGTTGATGCCCAGTGTTGCCGGCTTGGAAAGCATTTCATAAAGCGACCCCGGCGTGTTGGCACAGGAAACGATCATGGAAATGTGATTCGCGCCTTCGTACATCATCGGATCTTTGGTGACGCAGATAAAACGGGTGTAATTGTTTTCACTGTCCTGGATATTCTCATCAAGCGCCTCCAGACCGTAAAGCTCCGCGCAGCGTTTTGATGCAATGGCCGCGCAATTCTTATCCGGCGCTTCGGAAACAGCCTTCGCCGCAATGGCGGTATTGGCACAGGGCACCACATTGACATCCTTCAATTTATCCAGATATTTGGAGCATTGACCGATCGCCTGCTGATGGGAATAGATCGTTTTGATGTCGCTCAGTTTTGTTCCGGGTTTGACCAGCAGCGTATGATGGATCCACAACCGGGTGGATCGGACCACATAGAAGTCATATTTCTGCAGCAGAGAATAGACCGCCCGTACGGAACCATTGGAACTGTTTTCGATGGGCAGCACACCGAACTTGCACAACCCGGACTGGACTGCCTGGAAAACAGCCTCGAAACTGCTGACATAAAGGATGCTGCCGTGCGGGAACAGCCGGTCGCAAGCTTCCTGTGAATTAGCGCCCTCCACACCCTGGCAGGCGATCAGTCCGCTCTTTGGGAAGAGAGCTTCTTCCTTTTCCGTCATTTTGCCGATCGTCTCCAAAATTTTCGACTTCCCTGTCAGCAATTCGGATTGTTTTGCCTTGGAGAGGTTCATAAGCGTGCTGAAAAACTGATAAACATATGTCTCGTTTTCCGCACCGCCTTTTTCCGTCATTTTTGCCAGAATCTCCCGTTCCCTGGTTTTATCCAGAATCGGCACACCCGCTGTTCTTTTAGCTTCCGCCACTTCAGCGCTGAGTTTCATCCGTTCCAGAAACAGCCCCAGCATTTCATCATTCACGACATTGATCCGTTCCCGTATCTCACCCAATTCCATATCACACAATCTCCTCATTCTTCATTCATCATATCTCTCATCCAGAGGATAATAGTCCTATCTGGTACTGCCCACTGACCACTGGCCATTGGTCACAGACCACCAATTTCTAATTCCTAATTCCTAATTCCTCATTTCTAATGCCTGACACCTGACACCTGAATCCTGATTCCTAATACCTAATTTCTACCGTCCCCCTGCGCTTTCCTTCATCTCGCGGCCTTTCTTCAGGAGAGCCCGCAGCTTATCCGCATCCCGCTCATGTAAGGCAGTTTGATATTCCTGCAGGTTTTCGATCAGGATGTCCACCTGTTTGGAAAGAAAATCCACGTTATCCATCATCAGCACCGTCCACATATTCTCGTCCAGCCGTGCGACCCGGGTCATGTCCCGGAAGGAGCCAGCCGAAAACCCGAACTGTTCCTGGGATTCCGGGCTTTTGATATAGGCATTGGAAGCGATGTGCGCAAGCTGTGAGGTGTAAGCAATGATACGGTCATGCTCTTCCGGCGTGGAAAACGTGAGTTTGGCAAAACCCAGACTGTAAAAAAGATCCCGCAGCGTTTCCAGCAGCGGCAGATCCGTGTTTTCATCCGGCGTCAGGATCATCGACGCCCCGTCAAAAAGATGAGCCGTTGCGTTGTTATAACCTGCGACTTCCTTCCCGGCCATCGGATGACCGCCGATATAGCGGAAACCGTGCTCCTCTGCGACTGGCTTGATGGCTTCCGAAACACAGCGTTTCACACCGCACAGATCGACGACGATGGCTTCTTTTCTGATTTTTTCCGCGTTGTCCTTCACCCATTGGATCGCATAATCCGGGCGGACCGCGACCAGGATCAGATCACACTCGCCAATATTGCTGTCATTGAGCGCTTCATCGATTCCCCTGGTCATCTTCGCCAGGAACATGGTTTCTTCATTAATATCATATCCGTAAACAGTGTGTTCAGTCTTCTCACTGATCGCTTTTGCCATAGATCCGCCGATCAGTCCCAAACCGATGATTCCGATCTTCATATTTATATGTTCTCCCATAAGAGTGATATTTTGGGATTATACACCGTAATTATCATACAGACGGGAAAAAGTCCCCATTTTCTGATTTCATTGACCAATTATGATATACTAACTCATGTAAGT
Source organism: Flexilinea sp. (assembly GCA_017432685.1). Classification (GTDB taxonomy): domain Bacteria; phylum Chloroflexota; class Anaerolineae; order Anaerolineales; family Anaerolineaceae; genus Flexilinea. The sequence goes on from JAFRIR010000095.1 coordinate 17,437, forward strand.
TAGATATATTTAACTGTTATGAATTAAACAAAAATGAGTCAACAAAACGGATCACTTTTAGCGAAGAATGAAGATATCAGCGGTTCATTAGAATAAGGGGAGGCAGCGAAAAATGAAGATACTGGTTTTTGGATGCGGAGTTATCGGATCTTTTCTGGTCCATAAATTGTGTGAAGCGGGAAATGATGTCACAGTTGTCTCAAGAGGAAAATGGAAAGAAGTTCTTTCAGACAAAGGACTTCAGATCAAACACAAACTATCCGGAAAAATCACGCTGGACCATCCCAAAGTGGTTGAAACCGTCCCCGATTCAGCAGCCTATGACATTGTTTTTTCTGTCATGCAGGGACAACAGCAGCAGTTTTTGCTGCCGAACCTGGCAAAAGTGAACGCACCGATCATTGTTCTTGTCGGGAACAATCCATGCGCAGCACAGATGGAAAAAGAACTGCTGTCCCTTTCGCCAAACACGAAAAAGGTTCTGTTCGGTTTTCAGGGAACTGCCGGTGTCCGGGAAACGGACATGGTAAACTGCATCAGTCTCGGAAGCGGCTCGATGACAATCGGAGGTCTTCATCAGGAACCGGATATTACAGCAAAGATGAGCCTTCTCTCAGCCTTTGGTGACAGCGGCTACCGGCTTCACTGGATGGATGATATGGAAGGCTGGCTGTACTGTCATGCCGCCTTTATCCTGCCGGTGGTTTACATCAGTTACCGTCTGAACTGCGACCTGACAAAGGCAAGCCTTGACGGGATGAAGGAGGTCCTCACTGCAGCAGAAGAGGGTTATAAACTCGTTGAACACTCCGGGATGAAGATCCGTCCGAAAGGGGATGAATCCTTTTTTAATAGCAGCGCTAAAATTTCCGCAGTCAACCATTTGCTGTATCTCATGGCAAAAACCTCTCTGGGGAGACTTTGTGCAACAGACCACTGCCGCAATGCGGTTTCAGAGATGGAATGGCTCGATGAACAGTTCGAATTACTGAAACAGAGCCATCCGGACTTTTCCATGCCAGTATGGGACGATCTGCGCCGGCGTATGCCGGAATGGAAGGAGCTTCATCAGACCTATGATAAAGAACCCGGGGCACTGTCACCGGCAAAAGCCGACTATGCCAACTGGATGCCAAAGGAAATGGTCACCGGTTCCGCACTGGGAACCGGTGCACTCCTGAGCGCCGGGTTGATCACCGCGAAAAAAGTCACCGGAAACGATTCGAAAATCCAAAAAATTGGCAGCGGTCTCCTTTTTGCTGGAGCCCTCGGCTGCGGCGCCTTTACCGTATACAGCATCATCGCCCGCAGAGCATTTTCCTACGATGGAGAGCGGAAACTGTCCAAACAAATCATCGACGGAATCGCGGAATATGTCAGCATTCCCGACGGCGGAACCTGCCTGGATGTCGGCTGCGGAAGCGGTGCACTGACGATCGCGTGTGCCAAACGGAATCCGAATGCGTTTATCGTCGGTATGGACCATTGGGGACCGGAATACCGCGATTTTTCAAAATCCCTCTGTGAACGGAATGCAGCAGCGGAAGGTGTAACAAACATTCGTTTTGAATATGGGAATGCGGTTAAGCTGGATTACCCGGATGAAAGTTTTGACACCGTGACCAGCAATTATGTTTATCACAATATCGTCGGATTGGACAAACAGAATCTGCTGCTGGAATCCCTGCGCGTGCTGAAAAAAGGCGGCACCTTTGCCATTCATGATTTAATGGATAAGAACCGCTATGGCGATATGCAGAAATTTGTCAGAAAACTGAAAATGGAAGGATTTGAAGAAGTTTATCTCATCGACACTACGGATAAATTTTTCAAATCACCGCAGGAAGCCAAACTGCTGATGCTCGGGGGATCAACACTGCTTTACGGCAGAAAATGAACGACTCGGGAAATCACTGATTCATGATCTGCTTAGTCAATTGAATTTTTTTCGTTGTAATGTTGGAAGCGCCAACTTCCAGACAACGCTGGACCATTTCCGGCTCATTGACTGTCCAGACTGAAAGCGGGACGTTTCCATCTTTCAGCTTTGCAGCGATTTGTGTCCAAAGCAGGAACTTTGGCATGTTTGCCGCTGCAGCCCGGGTCTCCTGATAAATGCGAACCGTGTCTTCGCAGATTTTTTCCCTTAGTGTTCTGGAAACTGCATAAAGTTTTTGACGAACTTTCACCGCTTTCGAAAGGTAAACTTCGGGAATGACGCTCTCATCATCGATCATGAGAATAAAAGGATCTTCCATCAGTATTGTGAAAACTTCCTGGGTGAATTCGCCTTTCCGATGTTCATATACATACTTTAGAACACATTCAAGGTTGAGGAAAAAACTTGCCTTGTCCGCGAGTTCAGGCTCATTTAGCAATTGGTCCGGCGTAGTGCAGCCGGAAAAAATCAACCGCTCCGTCGGAAAACCGTAATCATATGCTGCGTTGATCGTTTTGTACAATGCAGCTTCTTCTTTGAGATCAAAATTGATCAGCAGAGAAGTCGGGAAAACCCTGCGAAACACATCATCCAGAGGATTTTTCTTCAGATAATCTTCAAGAGACAAAGGATCATGCGAAATACGAAGAAAACCAAAAGGATCCACACGAACGTCAATTTCGATCGCATCAGCGCCGTAAAGCAGCGCCATGTCGATAGATTCCATTGTGTCAATACCCGTTCCTTCGCATCCGGAGTGTGCAGTTATTAACGGTCTTTCCATACGCATTCTCATCATTTGAAAACTATTATTATTCGGTTCGGTTGATATCATCATAAAAAAACTCCAATTTCGCGAGCTGCATCTTAAGCTCGTCAATCATCCAAGCGCCACATCAAGGATCATCATCAGTACAAACCCCAATGAAAACGCGATCGTGCCCAGGTTTGAGTGCTTTCCCTCAGACATTTCCGGAATCAGCTCTTCCACGACCACATACATCATGGCGCCGGCGGCAAATGACAGAAAATAGGGCATGACCGGAACAACAGCTCCCGCAGCCAGAATGGTGATGAACGCAGCGATCGGTTCAACCACGCCTGAAATTACACCAAAAAGGAAAGTTTTTCCTTTCTCCATTCCCTCCGCACGGAGCGGCATGGAGACAATAGCTCCCTCCGGAAAGTTCTGGATCGCAATACCCAGCGCCAACGCTAAAGCTCCCGCTGAAGTAATTCCGCTGGCGCCGGACAGAAAACCGGCATAGACAACGCCTACCGCCATTCCCTCAGGGATGTTATGCAGCGTCACGGCAAGAATCAGCTTTGTCGTACGTTTCAGACCGGACCTCGGGCCTTCTTCCTGATTATTAAAATGCATATGCGGGGTAACTTCATCCAACATAAGAAGAAACCCGATCCCGATCAGAAAGCCGACTGCGGCCGGAATGAAAGAAAACCGTCCCATCGACTCACTGCTTTCCAAAGCAGGCTGCAGCAGGCTCCAGAAAGATGCTGCAACCATAACACCCGCAGCAAAACCCGTAAGGAGTTTCTGAACATTATCGGAGATACTTTTTTTCAGAATGAACACCATGGCCGCGCCTAAACTGGTGCCCAAAAACGGGATCAGGATCCCGATTATTGTCTCTGTTGTCATTGTTTCACTGTCCTGTTCATTCCTTTAAGTGCAATGCGTGAAATATTCCGCAGCGCTCACACAAAGATTTTTGTAAGTAATATACAGTCGTGGGAACTTTTCCCTCTTTTATCGTCAACTCATAAATTCTCTCTTCCTTGACAATTATATTCCATATCATAAGGTTTTTTGCTCTATTTAAGTACTGAAAATGCGCATATGGGAGAATCAGCCCCCTCGTACCCCGGGGATTCGGCACCCAATTGTCCGAGGTAAACCCGTCCTCCCCAAGGTACAGGCCCCTTCGGGACCCGTCCCCGATTTCCCGAGTCTGCGGGGTCAGATCCTTTCGGCTCATGCTTCGCACGAGCCTCCAGAATCTGACCTCTTCGACTCAGGACTCGTCCCCATCTGTCAGCTGATCGACGCCTTTTCCGTGACAGCGGAGACGGTTCCCTCTGCACCCTCAATGTTATGAGAAGGATGAGTGCATCCCAATTCAGCTGTAAGTCAAAAATAGACTCATTGCGGTGCGTCGGGCAA